>CBFHTW010000039.1:0-1519 GCA_965659025.1 Minisyncoccia bacterium | reverse complement strand
ATTCTTGTGGGGGGCGAGCAGATTCCCGTGCCTGGTGCGCAAACATACGACACTCTCAAGGGCCTCCTTGACACGATCATTGCGACGAGTGCTACACAGTAGTGGGCGTAATCTACTATTCGCCAAGACCAAGGCGGTAGATGTCAAACGAGTTCTCACCCTCAAACATATCCGATGGATTGGGGAGAAATGTTTTCGTCCGCTGAAGTTCGGCAGTGGCATCCTTCAGCAGGCGATGAAATACAGTAAAATCATCCGCGCACACCTGATAGTCAATGACATATTTGCGCATCTGCGGGGAGCCGTCGGCGTTCTTTCTCTTTTTACATTCGTGCAGAATAAAGCGACGGACTGGTTTGCCGTAAAGTTGCCGCACGGTGTAGTAATTAAACAGCGCTTGTATCACAAACAATGTTTTATGCGCACCATACGCACTGAACGAATCCACGAATTTATGGTCCACGATGTCCAGTGCGCCACGCTCCACACGCGAACGCACGACGAGATCAGACACGGCCTTGATCGGCAACGGGAGCCCCTCTATGGCGGCAACCGCTTTAACTTCCACGCCGAGCACGTCATACGAGGGCGGTCGCTCCAAATAAAATGAAATTGCCTGCATATATTCCCGCTCCATCGCCGCTCGTTTTGCGCGGCGTGCCTTTTTTGTTTTTGCTTTGCCGAAGTTGATCTCAAAATCAGCTACCGAGCGTAGATACTCCAAACCGAGCGCAGTCGCCCCCTCTTTTGCGATTCCTCCATAAAAATGCTGTAGAGCAACATGCCCGGCGCGCCCAATCACAGAGGCCGGCGACGACGGGTTGTCGTACACGCCCTCCACATATCGCTTGTACCAGGCAAGCGGGTTGCGCAAAAAAGCCATGAGTGAGGAATGGCTCCAGTGCCGTATGGGCAATGCCTGTGCAAGGGTCAATGTTTCGGAGGTTCGTCCCCGTTTTTTCTTTGGGCATCTCCCCGCTTGCGCACGCACCATGAGACGAGTATACCCGATTGACGGCGTGTTGGTGCGGGGGTATAACACTGCGAGCATAGGAGGTGCTACATGCAAGATAGAGACTATATCCGCGCGATTGACACCCTGGAAAAGGCGTTCCGTGAACGCTTTCCCCACATTCTCGCACAGCGGCTGGACGCCAATCATGCCGTGAAGCTCACGCCCACGAGGATGGCGGCGCACATCTACACCATGCTCCCGAAGATGCGGGAGATGGTGAAACTGCAGAAGTACGAAAAACTCAATCGCTGGCTTGGCTTTGCCCAGGGGTTTGTCGTGGCATCCGGCACACGCTCGCTCAACGAGTGCCGCCACATGAACATGCCCGAGGGCGAAGAGTTCATTTCCGCCTGAGCACGCCACCACACACCACCAGTCCGCCATTTGCGGACTGGTGGTTTCTTTTTAATAACTACGGAGCTGTTTTGCTCTTTCGTGCGTGCGGATGCGCTCAAGCGCCTTTGCTTCAATCTGACGAATGCGCTCGCGGGTTACGCCAAATTC
>CBFHTW010000038.1:0-2144 GCA_965659025.1 Minisyncoccia bacterium | reverse complement strand
CAGCTTCCCCGTGTTCCCTACTGCCAAACACCAACGCGTCGCTTTGATACTTTTCGTACATGACTTAAGAAAATTCTATGGTCGTTGTGGTTATGTTCTGAATCTCACTCCTGTGTTTTTCTATGACCGCGCGTTCTTGAGAAGAAAGGGATGCAGTAATGCGATACGCTGCCATCTGCCCCGGATTCAATCTTTGTTCTTTTCTGAATGCCTGAATCTCTCGGACAAAATCACGTACAAATCCCTCCTCTTGCAATTCGGCAGTGATGACGGTGTCCAATGTCAAATCGCCCTCCCCTTGCGTCACGCGCTTTACGTTTACCTCATCGGCAATAATGGAGTAGTACTTGGACGGCACGGATACACTCTTTGGTATCTGCAAAAACGCAAGCGGCTGGCGCACCTTGATGCCCGCCTTTTCGCGCGCCTCAAGCGCCTCGGAGACAATACGCCGCACCGCACTCATCTCGGCAATCACACTCTCCGCACGATCCTTTCTGAAAAGCCGCGCGAAGACACCGCGCCTGGCCGGTTGGTACCACTCGCACAGATGCACACTCTCCGCGTCATGCGGTGTTTTGATTGTCTGCCAGATATGCTCGGCCATAAATGGGGCATGCGGTGCCATGCACACCGCCAAAGAACGTAGCACATGAAGCGTGGTGGCGAGCGCCGCAGTCTTATCGGCAATGTCATCACCTTTGATGCGTTCGCGTGAACGGCGCAGGTACCAGGTGGAGAGATCATCTATAAACACCGAGAGAGGGCGTGTGGCACTGGCGAGGTCATACGCTTCCAGGGCCTCTGTCACTTCCGTTTGCAATCGCGTTAGTCGTCCCACGATCCACTGATCCAGCACATGCGCGCTCGTTGCAGATGCCTCGTGAGCGGCGCTTTCGCGATACAGCTGATAAAACGAAAGGACGTTTTCAAGGCGCGTAAGCACTCCTTTCCATTCCACGACGCCTTTCTCGGAGAAATTAAGATTTTCCGCTTGCATCACCGGGCTCGCCAAAAGATACAAACGCAATGAATCGGCCCCATGCGCAGTAACGACTTCCATCGGGTCGGCATAATTCTTCAACTTCTTTGACATCTTCTTGCCGTCCTCGGCAAGCACGATGCCGTTGACGATGACATGCTCAAACGCGCGCGAGCCAAAGACACTTCCCGCAAGCACATGCAGGTAGTAAAACCATGCGCGACACTGGTCTTGCCCCTCCGCGATAAACTGAGCCGGAAACGTGCGCTCAAACTCTTCTTTGTGCTCAAAGGGGTAATGCGCCTGCCCATAAGGCATGGACCCAGAATCAAACCAGGTGTCCAGCACGTCAGGCACGCGCTTCATCACCTGCCCGCAGGTACACGGCACAGTAACATCATCAACGATATGTTTATGCAGATCATCAATCTTTTTTCCACTTGCCTCTTCAAGCTCTGCGGCGCTACCAAACACGCGGATAGCCTTGCAGATTTCACAGCGCCACATCGGTATCACGCTCGCCCAAAAACGTTGTCGCGAAATGGACCAGTCGCGCGCACCCAAAAGCCACTTACCCCAACGGCCCTCTTTGATATGTTCCGGCGACCAATGAATGGGCTTCGCAGTATGTAACAACGCATCCTTTTGCGATTCAATCCGCACAAACCACGACGATGTCGCATAGTTGATGAGCGGCGTATCACAGCGCCAACAATGGGGGTACGAGTGCTCGTATTTTTCTTTTGCAAAAAGAAGTTCCTTCCCCGCGAGATACTTGATTACCTCTACGTCGGTAGACTGCACATCGTCGGCAGGTTTTACCGATCGGCCAGCAAGCTCCGATACTTCCGGCTTCACGATACCATCCATACCCACATGCTGTACGAATGGCAAGTGGTGTTCCTTGGCAAGCGCCATGTCATCGGCTCCAAATGCGGGAGCAATGTGCACAATGCCGGTACCGGCGTCTGTCGTTACAAAATCAGCCGCGTACACTCTCCACCCGTTCTCACGATTTTTGAGCTGAGAATCGTTCGCGTATGCATCAAAGATCGGCTCGTATGCAATCCCCACAAGATCGGCCCCCCGCACCATGCTCCCCGCATCACCCTCGTGTGCAAGACGCACTACGTGCGCACCTTCGTGCGGCACGACCGCGTAT
>CBFHTW010000037.1:0-2809 GCA_965659025.1 Minisyncoccia bacterium | reverse complement strand
AAAGAACCCTGCCCCGTGTGCCGTGGCGACGGTGTGGCCAAGCGGGAAGAAGAGATCAAGATAAGCATTCCTGCGGGGGTCTCCGACGGCGAAATGATTCGCATGCCGGGCATGGGCGAGGCGGTACCGGGCGGCAGTACGGGAGATTTGTATGTGAAGTTGCACGTACAGCGCGACCCCGCATTCACGCGAGACGGCAGTAACCTCATCACCGTGCTTCCCATCAAACTCTCCGACGCACTCCTTGGCGGAGAACGAACGGTGCAAACACTTGACGGCACAATCTCGCTGAAGATTCCTGTAGGGGTTACTCACGGTGAGATGCTCCGCGTGCGCGGCAAGGGCGTACCGACATCAAATACATCACGGGGTGATTTGTATGTGCGCGTGAATATTGAATTCCCGAAGAAACTTTCAAAACATGCACAGGGTCTGGTGGAAGAATTGAAAAAAGAGGGGATATAATAGAGCCTATATGGACATGAGCGCCGTCGTGGGCTTTTTTGCACGCATACCTACCGACTGGATTATTCTCTTTGCTGTTGCGGCGTTTGGCGCACTGGATAGCCTGCGCTCTGGTTCGGCGCGCGTATGTGCGGCGTCGCTCGCGCTACCCATGACGGCATTCTTGACGCCGTTGGTCTCAAAAGCTTCCTTTGTCGCGCCGTTTGCGGAGCAGCTTCCCAAGACGTGGGGCCCGACGCTCGTATTTATTCTTCTCTTCATAGTGCTGTTTGTGTTTGCCCGAAGAATGTGCGGCATGTGGGGCATGAATACCGGCGGAGTCATTCAGGCGCTTCTTGCGGGCATTGCACTTTCCGTCATCATGGTCTGCGTGTGGATTGCGAGCCCGGCCTTGCAGGGCACGGTGTGGCACTTTGGCGCGATGATACAAACAGTATTCGGGGAAGCATGGACGCTTTGGTGGATGCTCGGCGCGTATGCCGCATTGGCGTTTGTGAGGGAGTGATACCCCCACATCTATATCTTGCAACTATAAAAAATATAGGTGTGGGGGTATACTACGCCCATGCAGAAGCTTTTAAGCGGGGTGAAGCCAACGGGCACGCTTCATATTGGTAACTACTTCGGCGCTATGCGCCAGTTTGTCGCCCTCGCCCCGCAATACGACAGTGTGTTTATGGTGGCTGACTACCACACGATAAATTTCCTTCGCGAACCGGAAACGCTCCGCCGCAACATCATAGATACCGCGGCGGCATACATGGCCATTGGTCTCAATCCGGCTAATGTAATCATTTTCAAACAGTCCGACGTACCAGAACACACGGAAATGACCTGGGTGTTCAACAGTCTGGTGTCCGTGGCGTTTCTCATGCAGGCACACGCGTATAAGGACGCGGTGGCAAACGGCAGAGAGGCGAATGTCGGACTCTTTGATTATCCGATGCTTATGGCCGCGGACATTTTGCTCTACGACACCGACGTGGTACCCGTAGGGCAAGATCAAAGACAGCATGTGGAGTATGCGCGCGAGGCGGCGGCAAAGTTTAACAACACCTATACGCCGCTCTTCAAGGAACCAAAAGAATACATCATGGAGGACGTGAGCGTCGTCCCGGGCACCGACGGGCGCAAGATGAGTAAGAGTTATGGCAACACGATTCCCCTTTTTGGCACCAAGGACGAAATCGTCGCGGCGGTGATGAGTATCGTTACCGACTCTTCGGGAGACACGCCCGCCAACGTACGCGCGATACACGGGCTTTTCAAGACGGACGAGGAGCTCGCCCCTGTATACGAAGAGAACAAGGGCAAATACAAGGCTCTGAAAGAAGCGCTCATTGAAGACATTGAGGCGACAATCGCGCCGATGCGGGAGAAACGCGCCTCTATTTCTGATGATGACGTGAAGCGAGTACTTGCGGACGGTGCCGTGCGCGCGAGAGAGCGCGCGGCGAAAAAAATGACCGCGGTGCGAAGTGCAATCGGCATTTCTCTATAAACATATGAACACCGAACGAACACTTATCGCAGAATTGCCAACGCGCGTGGGCGCGGAAGTGGTCGTCTGCGGATGGGTAGACGTGCGTCGCGACCACGGCAAGCTCATCTTCTTGGATATTCGCGACCGCAGTGGAGTGGTGCAAACGGTAGTAACCCCCAAGGCGCCAGAAGCACTCGCCGCCGCCAACACACTGCGCGCGCAGTGGGTAGTGCGTATCGTCGGCGAGGTAAAAGAGCGGCCGGAGGCCATGAGAACAGAAGGCATGTGTGGTGGCATAGAGCTTGCCGCGCAGACGATGGAAATACTCTCGGAAGCGCACGAGCTTCCGTTTGATCTCTCGTCAGACTTGAATTTGGACACTCTTTTGGATTATCGGCCGCTGACACGGCGCCGCGCTCGCGAGCGCGCCATCTTCCGCGTGCAAAGTGAAATACTCGCCGCGTATCGGGAGTTCTTGACACAAGAGGGATTTGTGGAATTCCAGGCGCCGAAGCTTGTCGGCGGCGACGCCGAGGGCGGAGGTAATGTCTTCCGCGTGGAGTATTTCAAAGACCAAGACGCGTACCTGGCCACCTCGCCACAGCTCTACAAGCAGATTATGGTGGGGGTATACGAACGCGTTTTTGCCGCGGGCATCGTCTTTCGCGCCGAGAAACACTCAACGACACGCCACATCAACGAATACACCTCGTTGGATATGGAAATGGGATTCATCAAAGACCACACCGACATCATGGTGATGGAGACGCGTCTCATGGCGTTTATCATGCGAAGACTTTCGGAACGTGCGGAGGAAGACTTCGCGCTTCTTGGCGCGGAGATTCCCCGCGTGCCCGCGGA
>CBFHTW010000036.1:0-2860 GCA_965659025.1 Minisyncoccia bacterium | reverse complement strand
TGTTTGTGCCTAGCACAATCCATATTCTTTGAGTTACCACGACCAGCGAACGAAGCCACAGAGTTTAGAGCTACCACCAAACGCGGGTACCGGAGCGCCTCGGTCGCCGTGAGGGTAGAGAAAAGAGCAAACAAAAATGTTAAAATAAGATTGCTCTTTTCGGAGACTGAAACGGCGAAGCAAAACCAAAAATTTCCTTTCCATTTCTTTTTCCGCTTCGCGGCGGAGGGGTGGGGGGAGGAGGCGCGAGAAAAATGCAAGGAAATTTTTTGGTTTTTGCACACGCGAGTCCGCGAGCGTGTCCGAGGCGCATTGGTTCACATCACCACGCAATCGGGGCGTACGAGGCAGTTTCAAGCCACCACGCGCTCCGCGCGTGTGAAGTCAGGGGTTTTGCTCGAAATGGGTTCTAACTTTTTCAAACAAACACCACCAATCCGAATTTGCCGAAAAACTGACAGGGCGCGCAGCTTCGCCGCGCGCCCTTCGGATTCGGGCGATTCTGAAATTTGGTGGAGATTGTATCAAAAAGTCAGAACCCACTTCAAACAGCATCCGATCTGACTTCGCGCGCTCCGTGCGCGTGGTGGCTTCATGCAACGAGGTACAATTCGAGTACGAGGTGAAGTGGTGCCGCCCCCAAAGGTGGAAGGCCGGAACACCCGCACTTTCCTCATGCGTGAAGAATCGGCGGGAAAATTGAATGTGGAAGTGCGGGTGTCCGGCCTCCATTTGGTTGGGGCGGCTCGCTAAAATACAAAAAGTAATCTACATATTACTTTATCTCTGCGCCACGGGCTTGCATCTCAGAAAACTGAGGATTGTAGGATGTATCCCAAGCATATCCGACTGTCCGAGCATCGAGGACATAGCGACCATTTACATTTTTTGCGCTATCCCAGCGAATGAAGCCATATTTATCGTTCCCAATTTTGCCGTAGAAGAACCTCTCGCGCGCAGCGCCTCGTGCAGTGCCTGCGGGTACGCTCTCAGAGAAATTTGTCACTTGTTGCTCTTGACTCACGATGAGTACGTCGTAAATCCTCTGTTGTGGATTTCCATCTGGTGTTGCAATTACTTGATCACCGTCTGCATTAAAAATATCGTAATTATTATATGCCTCGACAGTCACCCAACCCCACTGATCGCTTTTTTGGTATAACGAGCACGTTGATTGATGAAATTCGGAAAACGAATTGCAATAGTACGTTGCAAGTGGATATGGGCCATGCGACCACCCGTTCCATACAGGACGCGGCATAAAGAAGAGACCTTCAGTAGTATCAAGTGGACCTGCGCCGTTCGCGAAGAGCCGAAATTTATCAGTACGAATATCCCACGCTTGTCCTGTGGGATCGCAGCGGCCAAGAGCGGGGCATGGGAAAAAGTACATCGATTCAGATCGTAATCGTACCGAGGAAGCATCGAAGGTATATATTTCTCCCGAGAATTCATAGTCTTTCCCATCTGTGCGTTGTGTTTCCGCAGGCATGTCCTTGCGCCAATATATTTGTGATGCCGAAATATCAGCGAACATTTTAAATGGTTGCGAAACTCCACCAGTGCCTGACACCCATGTACTGCCATTCCACGTCTCGAAATAACCACGGACGTGCCCAGTACCCTTATTGGTTGTCATCCAGTCTATTGGATCGAATGCGCCAGCCATGACAGTTTTTTGTGGCGCTACACAGGTATTCGTTGTCGTTGACCAATCACTCCATGTTGGGGACGTTGCACTATTATTGCAGCTTGAAATTCTTGTTTGAGTAATCGAACCAGTTTGCCCAGAGGGACATGTGAGTGTTTGAGTTTGCGGAGAAAGCGGTGTGCAAGTCGCGGACGTTTGCGTCGCAGCACAAGTATTGAGAGTCGTTGTCCAACTTGACCATGTAGGACCGGGACATGATGAAATGCGTGTCTGCGTAATAGTTCCGTTCTGACCAGAAGGACAACTGAGTGTCTGAGTCTGTGAAGTAAGCGGCACGCATGATGTGTTGGTAGTCGGCGATGCGGGAACATTTTGCAATGCTGCCATTTGCTGTTGCAATGCGCGGATTTGTGCGAGAAGGGATTCGATAGCCGAATTAGACGTGGAAGGATTATTCGGGGTTGTTTGACTGCCCGTCTGTGAAGTTCCAGTCATGCAGGCGTTCGTAATCGCCGAACGCGTTCTCTGCCCTACGACCCCATATCCATTTGCATTTGGCGAACCCGAGCAAAGGTTCATCGTACGACACTGGAATTGTTGGACAGCCGTTTGCGTGAGGCGTCCGAAGTAGCCTGAGTCATTGCCCGCGGAAAGAAGATTTTGAGAAATGAGAAACTGTTGCAATTGTGCGACGTCGGAGCCGCGAGAACCGAAAGAGAGATTACGATTAAGATTTGGACAGCTTGCAGCTGCGGTGAATAATGGGAGTGCTAATGTGAACGCCAAAGTACCTAGCGCGAACTTTCTATACATACCCGTATTGTATCGCATCTTTGGGAGCCGCCGTGCATAACTCTTTCACGGCGGACTTGATGCGTGCGGACTGGGTGGGTGGGCCAAACGCAGGCAGATGTGAGTCTCGCCATTCCTTAGAGAATTTTGTATGGCGAGACTCCGCTTTGTATTTAAATCCCGCCCGCTTCATTTTCTTGGAATCTTGAAAAGGAAGCGCCGCCCCTCGCCTTTGCCGCCCCATTCCTTTTTTCAAATCCCCCCCGCAAAAAATCAGAATGGAGAGGAGCGGCAAGGCGAGAGGGCGGGACGCGCGGTACTCCGCGCGTCGCGGGGTTCTGAGTGATCGGGGCGCACTTTTTTGGTCAAAGCCACCACGCACGCGGCGCGTGCGAAATCAGGGGTTCTGCTGGAAAT
>CBFHTW010000035.1:0-3015 GCA_965659025.1 Minisyncoccia bacterium | reverse complement strand
CTTGAAGCGCGTTGATAGCCGCAAGCTTGAAGGCGATTTCTGAAGAGTCTACCTCGTGGAATGAACCGTCGTAGAGATCCACTGAGATATCAACCACCGGGAATCCGGCAAGCACGCCGCGATCCATGGCCTCCTTGAGACCCTTTTTGACCGGCTGAATGTACTCCTGCGGGATGACACCGCCTTTGATGTTGTTGATGAATTCAAAGTGGTCTTCGCGGTCAACGTTGTTTTTTACTTTCACACCTTCCACAATCGGCTCCAGCGGTTTGACGCGAATCTTCACATGACCGTACTGACCACGACCACCTGTCTGCTTGATGTGTTTGTATTCCACATCGCTCGTGCCCTGAATGGTCTCACGATACGCCACCTGCGGCTTGCCCGTGGAGGCTTCCACGCTAAACTCGCGCTTCATACGATCCACGATAATTTCAAGGTGGAGCTCGCCCATACCGGAGATGATGGTCTCACCGGTTTCCGGATCCGAGGCGACACGGAATGTCGGGTCTTCGTCGGAGAGGCGTGAAAGCGCAATACCCATCTTCTCCTGGTCGGCTTTCGTCTTCGGCTCAATACGCATAGAGACGACCGGTTCTGGGAAGACAATGCTCTCAAGAGCGATCGGATGCGCGGCGTCACAGAGTGTGTTGCCGATCTTCACCTCCTTCATACCCACGGCCGCGGCGATTTCACCCGCGTAGACCGTCTTTACGTCTTCGCGCTTGTCGGCCTGCAGGCGCACAATGCGGCCGATACGCTCTTTTTTGTTGTTGGCGGAGTTGTACACCGTGTCACCCGCGCTGATAGAACCGGAGTACACGCGGAAGAATGACAGCGCACCGACAAACGGATCCACCTGGAGCTTAAAGACGAGCGCTGAAAATGGGCCTTCATCGTCAGAAGGGCGCGTCTCTTCTGCGCCTGTGTCGGTGTTTTTGCCCTTGGCGGATGGGAGGTCAAGCGGCGAAGGGAGGTAGTCAACGACAGCGTCCAGCACAAGCTGTACGCCTTTGTTTTTAAGCGACGAGCCGGTCAACACAGGGAAGATTTGATTGTGAATGACTGCCTTGCGGAGTGTCTCCTTGAGCTTGGGGAGATCAATCTCTTTGCCGTCCAAGTATTCGCTCATAAGCACTTCGTCGTTTTCTACGATGCGCTCCACGAGCTCGGCGCGGTACTTCTTGGCATCCTCCAGCATGTTGGCGGGAATGTCGTACGCGACGACGTCCTTCCCCATTTCACCCTCAAACTTGTACGCCTTCATGGTGAGAAGATCCACCACGCCCTCAAAGTCGCCCTCGGCGCCGATGGGGAGTTGCATGCGCACCGCCTTGGTAGAGAGACGGTCCAAAATGCTCGCGTACGACTTTTCAAATGACGCGCCCGTGCGATCAAGCTTGTTGATGTAGCACACGCGCGGCACGTTGGCCTCTTCAGCGTAACGCCAGTTGGTTTCTGATTGCGGCTCTACGCCGGCGACGCCGTCAAAGACGACCACCGCGCCGTCCAAAACGCGCATGGAGCGCTTCACCTCGGAGGTGAAGTCAATGTGTCCTGGAGTGTCAATGATGTTGAAGCGGTGTTTGTACGAAGTATCTGTACCCATGTACGAAGGGTTCCAAAAACAAGTGATGGCGGCGGCGGTGATGGTGATGCCGCGCTCGCGCTCTTGTTCCATCCAGTCGGTTACCGTGGCGCCTTCATGCACCTCGCCAATCTTATGGCTCATGCCGGTGTAGAAAAGAATGCGCTCCGACGTGGTGGTCTTGCCAGCGTCTACGTGGGCAACGATACCGAAATTGCGAACCTTCTCCAGTGGGTAGTCTCTACTCATAATGAATGATGAATGTCTAAAAAATATCCGCCAGCTGGCGGAGCCCGAAGGCGCCTGCCTGCGGCAGGCAGGTGGGCACAGAATAGCGCAACGGCGTTGAAACGCAAGGCAACGTAGGCCAATACGCGCATCAGCATACAAATAGTGTGCCCGCGCGCCACTGTGGTGGTGATGTCGGCGAGCGCCTCTACCACGCAAAGTGCGCAAACGCCTTGTTGGCCTCGGCCATCTTATGGACGTTTTCTTTCTTGGTGCAGGCAGAACCCTCGCCCTTGCGAGCGGCGCGGAGTTCGTGCGTGAGCGATTCGTGCATTGGTTTGCCTTTTGTTCCTTCTGCGGCTTCAACGATCCAACGAAGTGCAAGGGCGAGGCGGCGCTCCGGGCGCACTTCGCGAGGCACCTGGTAGTTGGCACCACCCACGCGACGCGAGCGCACCTCTACTGTCGGTGCCGCGTTTTCAAGCGCCTCTTCAAATACCAAAAGCGGGTCGCCGTCTTTCTTGAGCTCTTCCATCACTTTATAGACGATAGTGCGAGCGGTGTCCTTCTTGCCGCGCTCCATCACATAGTTGATGAGTTTGGAAACCTTGACCGATCCGTACACAGGGTCGGCGCTTGGCTGTTTTCTGTTTTTTACTGGGCGTCGCATATTAGGTTCTAGGTGTTAGGGATTAGGTTCTAGGGAATTATTTAGCTGCCTTTGGCTTCTTAGCACCGTAGAGAGAGCGGCCGCGGCGGCGCTTTTCAATACCGCCGGTGTCCAGCTTGCCGCGCACAATGGTGTAACGAAGACCGATGTCCTTCACACGGCCGCCGCGCACCAAGACCACCGAGTGCTCCTGAAGATTGTGGCCCTCGCCAGGGATATAGGCAGTGATTTCCATGCCATTAGTGAGACGAACACGGGCGATTTTGCGGATTGCCGAGTTTGGTTTGCGAGGCGTCTTGGTAGTAACGCGCGTGCACACGCCGCGCTTAAATGGCGCGGGGTAGTAGGTAGGGCGATTTTCAAGCGTGTTGAAGCCGCGCCCAAGCGCGACTGTCTTTGACTTGCGGATTTTGTCCGTTCGTCCCTTTCTTGTGAGCTGATTGATGGTTGCCATGGGCAATAAAAATCCCCGTGATGGGTGCGGAGAATATACACTGCTCTGCCCCGCGACGCAAGGTGCCGCGAGGAG
>CBFHTW010000034.1:0-3029 GCA_965659025.1 Minisyncoccia bacterium | reverse complement strand
GCAAGAAACACGCGCCCGACACCCATGGAAGTCTCCAGGACCCACGGAATATATTTTTCGCCCGTCTGCGGATCGGTGTAACGCAAATCCGTGCCCGAGTGTTGCATGTGTTGCGTAAGGTCGTAATCGGTGCGGTCGTGCACGCCCTCCACCTCGTCGAAGCCGTAGGTCGGGAAATCGTACTCAATGTCCCACGCATCAGAAGCGTAGAAGACAAGATTCTCGTGCTTTTTCCAGCGCAAGTGTTCCGGATTGATACCGAGCGAAAGGTACCAAGCGAAGCGATCTTCTTTTATTGCTTCGTAGGCTTCCTTGTTTTCATGCGGCTTTACAAAATACTGCGTATCCGCCTGCTCAAATTCACGCGTCCGAAAAAGGAAGTTGCGCGGACTGATTTCATTGCGAAACGCCTTGCCGATCTGCGCGATGCCAAACGGCACTTTCATGCGTGTCGTGTCCACCACGTTCTTAACATTGAGATAAATACCCTGGCACGCTTCTCCCGGCAGATACACCGGATTGTCACCGCGGGCGGTAAAATCTCCAAGATTGGATTTGACGAGTAGATTAAACGCGCGCACCGGCGTGTAGTCTTTTGCTCCGCATGTCGGGCACGGAATCTGCGCCTTGTGCTCATCCCACAGCCGATTGAGATCAGCTTCACTCATTTTTTCATCGGCAACCACGCCAATTTTCGCGAGCTCTTTGTCTACCCGCAGGCGTGTGTTGCATTTCTTGCATTCCACGAGCGGATCAGAAAAACCCTTGGTGTGTCCGGACGCGTCCCACACGCGCGGATCGCGGAATATCGCCGAATCAATACCTACGAAGTCTTCCCTGTCATGCACATTCGCCTTCCACCATGAGCGCTTGATGTTGTTGAGAAGTTCCACTCCGTACGGCCCGAAATCATAGATGCCCGCCATGCCGCCGTAGATTTCAGAACCCGGATACACAAACCCGCGTCGTTTTGCAAAAGAGATAATGTCATCCATTGTCTTTTCTGTCATAGCGCGAGCGTACCACGAAATAGACACTACTTCACCACTGTGGCTTTTTCAGCTGTGAAGCCCGAGTCCCCTGCCACCTCCAGGGAAATGTCTTGCGGCAGGTATTTGGATGTCTTGGTGAGGTTGGTGGTGAGATCGTTTAGCGGGAGAGACATTGTTTGACCTGTGTACGAGTCAACACCGGTAAGCACAATGTTGGAAAGCAGGGATGGTTGCTGGCCTATCTGCGAGGTAGAAGGAGTAAAGCCTACAGAGAACGCGAGTTGGCGCGGCGTCGTGGACGCCGCGCCCACACCCGCCGCCACATCGCCGATGTCCCAGGTAATCGTGCCACTGCGTTGGTTGTAGGAAATCTTTTCAGACGCCGGACTATACACGCCTGCCCAACGCACATACGGCGGCAGTGTGGCGGTGAGCCGCGCCGACTTGATGGGGTTGGTCGTGTTGCGAATGGTATATACCACCGCGTAGGTCGTCTCTGTACCGGCCTTTGGGGGCAGTGGGCCCGTGGAGGTAAATGGGTTCAGATAGTAAAACCCTTGCGCAAATACCGACACGTCGCTCGCAATCTTGAGAGTACGCATGGCGGTGGACTGCAGGCTCTCCGGCACATTCTCCTGTCCTAGGCGGGTCGCCGCGGCATGCACGGTAATATCAAGATGCGGGGTGCGCACATTGCCTAACGTTTCAGAATTGGGCACCTGGAAAGAAATCTGCACGGTCCCTTTTGCGCCGGGCGCAATATTTGCAAGAGTGCCCTTAGTGGTGTCTTTGTCCCAGATAATCACGTTATCGGCCGAACGATAAAATCCGTCGTTCGTGCGCACAGTCTCTCCCGCGATATCAATCCCCTTCAATGACGCGACAATAACCGCGTTGGTAATAGAGGTATCCAAATTATTCTGCCAACGCACTGCCAACTCCACGGTGGAGCCGGGAGCGACAGCAATCGGCACCTGCGTCGCGTCTTTGTTGAGTGCGATGGAAAGACCGAAGAACGGGCGCGTAACGGAAACGTGCTGTTCAAAATCAGCGAGCTGAGCGCTGATCGCGCGGTCGCTCGGCGTGTTGCGCAACCCTGCCGCAAAACGAAACACGCGCTCGTCGCCCATGTCGCCCTGCAACATGCCGCGCAGAGTAACGGTCTTTGTTTCTCCAGGACGAATATCGCCAAGCTCCCAGAATCCGTCGCCCGCCGAAGCAGGATCCGCGGAGGTAAAGGAGTACCCAAAAGGATATTGCGCGGTCAGCACGACATCGCGCACGATAGAAGACGCATTTGAGGTTACATGCACCGCGATAAGCGACGGTTGGCCGGAAATTGCCTCGGTATCGGAATCAATGGCGATAGAGAGCGGAGATGATATAAACGAAAGCGCATAATTGTTTGAAGCGACAAAAATGGAATTTGAATTCTGCAATCGGTACTCCATCTCCACCTTCACATCGGCACTGCCATGTTCCGCCCCTGAAAAAACCGCCGAGATAGCTCCTTGTCTTCTGCCGCCCGGCTCTATGGTTCCAAGCGAAATGCGCTGGCTTGGAAGCGCTGTTTTGAGATCTGACGGAGAACGAGTACCCGCCGGATAGGTAACAATGAGATCGGCATTTTGGAGCGGCACAGGGTTGCGATTGAGCACCACGATTTGCAACTCCGTCACATCCCCGCCGGAGACCTGTGTGGGGCCAGAGATGTTAATGTCAATGTTCTGCGGGGACGCGGGAGAACTGCCAGGCCCCACAAAGAAATAGTATGCAAATACGCCGGAAGCGGCGAGAAAGAAAACGATGGCGGCACCAAAAAGCGCGGTAAGTGCCGCGCGTGGCGCTCCGATCGTCCGCGGAGCTACGCGCATTTGGTTGAGTTTCGGTTCCGTGCGCACCCAGTCTTCCCCCACACGCGCCATATCTTCGTGCAATCCACGGCGCTCGCGCGGCGCGAGCCTGTTGGAATCGGCACGAGAATATATTGTGCGCTTGAGACGCTCTATCTTTTCATGTTCGTGATCCGACATGTCA
>CBFHTW010000033.1:0-3354 GCA_965659025.1 Minisyncoccia bacterium | reverse complement strand
TTCGTTGCTCCCCATCTCCACACACACAACCGCCCCTTGGGGCGGTTTTGACGTGTGGGGAGATGAGCAATGTGCCTGCGCACATTGCGTGGGAGCAACGAAAGGCGGAGCGATGTGTTTTCGCAGAAAACACCGCGAGCCCGGGCAGGAGCCACTTAGATTTTCAGAGCACCTGTGTGCGAATGAAAATCTTAGTGAGCTGTCACCGTGCTCCCCATCTCCACACACATAACCGCCCCAAGGAGCGGTTTTGACGTGTAGGGAGATGAGTATTTTTTGGTGGTCTGCCTCTTTGGCGAGCCACCCTTTCCTTTGTGTAAAACCGCTCTTGGCAAAGCCCACATCTGCTATCATGAGCAGAATGTTCAATATTCCACGCGGCGCACTTATTACCCTTCTGTTTCTCGGTGCAATGAGTATCCCCGTGTCCGCGGCACACGCTGTCAACTGCGGCGCAGGAAAACGCCCCGTTACTGATCAGGAAGTGAAAACAAAGGGATTCCCTGCGGGTAGTTGCACAGACGAAAATACCGCAACACTCACCAATGGTGGATGTGACTACAATCCATACGAGATGTTGCTACAAAAATGGGCAAAAGGGCGTGACGATATCACTCCACAGGGTGGAAACACTGGCGGCATCAACATGGCTCTTGCTTGCCGCCTTACAAAGTTCTTCAAAGCCGTAGAAGAAAAAGGGTGTTCGGTAAAAATTATCAGTGGGTACAGAAGTGCCGCCAAGCAATCAAGTATGTGTGGTGCAGGGAGGACCGGTTGTGCCGCGGGCGGAAGGTCGTGTCACCAGTATGGTCTTGCAGTAGATGTCGCAAGTAGCTGCATTGGGTGGATGCGTGCCGCGGCACCACAATTTAAACTTGGATTTCCATATTATGGGCCGCACATCCAATGTGCCGAACATCGGGTTGCCGCCTGTTCGCCACAAACACCACCGTGTGATGGAAGTGCCGCAATCAATCCAGATCTTTCAAATATCCCTCCGCCAAATCAGATTCCTAACACATACTTCTCACCACCCCAAGGCGGCAATCCAAACATCACCGATGATGGTATCAAACCGCCCACATCCCAATCCTCCCCCCTCGCCCCACTCACCAACGCCATTCGCAATCTGCTCAACCCTCAGCCACAACAGCAACCCGCGCAGCAGCCGGCAACCACCACGCCACAGACACCGCCCTCTCTGGGGACAGTGAACTCCACGCCATATCCGGCAGGCACCTGCGCCACGCAGTACCACTGTGTGAGCACCGCCATCTACTATCGCGCGGGTACCTGTGTGGACTCTGTCTACCAGCAGTGTCCGTACGGATGCGCCAACAGCCAAGCGTGTGCAACAGCAACGTCCACAGCGACAACAACTTCAGACACCACGAACACCCCGACAGTTACCTCAAATCCCGAGCTTGATCGTCTGCTAGAGAACCTCGGACAAGCCACCACTACCACCGGGCCGGTGGGCACGGTCGTGAGCGTGGTCTCCCCCGGATCGCTGAAGGATCTTGGCACACAGGCTGGCGTGATTGCACCCAGTGTGTCTCCACAGCTTCCTGATATGACCCCTGTGACTGTACTGGAGCAAGCACCCGTACCCGCCACGCAGACATTCTCTCCCACACCTACCTATGAGACAGGTACCTCCCAGCGCTCTGTCTTCTCCGCGGCATTGGGGGACATGCAGATTGCCTTGCAACGTCTGCTGATCTTCCTCCAGCCGTTTCGGGGGAGGTATCCTGGTGAGGTGTATTAGGGGGAGTAACCAACACACGCTCCGGGCGCCCAAAGCCCCTTGCCTGCCGCGCGGGCATCTCGCTGTGCGGCTTTAAACTCGGCTTGATACTTGTACGGGATCCGATATGTGTATTCGTGTCCGAATCCTTCGGCAATCATATATTTGTTAAAAAGCGTACCGTCTTGAAGAAATACATACGCCAGTGTGCGGCCGTATTTGTCGTATGTATCTTGCGACGGATCATGTTCCAAACGCACCTTCTGTCCGTCTAACACACGATGCGCCTCGCGCGAGGCCTCCTCGCCAAAACACTGCACGCTCTTGCGCGGATCTACCGCTTCCGGCGTGTCCAAGCCAATGAGACGCACCTTGGTCGGCACGCCGTCTACGTCTACAACAATAGTATCTCCATCCACCACGCGCACCACCGTATGTAACAGAGGGTCTGTCTTGATTTGCTGTGTTGAAGAAGCACTGGCTGCATAGTGCTGGGGCGCGCTCTGTACAGCACTCGCCACACTACTCCTGGGTGACGCACTCCCCTGTGCCGCGACATATCCAAATACCGCCAGCAACGCAACGAGAAGCGCTCGTGTAATCAGAGGGTGCATAGTGCAATGGTACAATACGGCACATGTGGAGAAACACAGGTGTGGTCGTTGTGTGCGCTACCCTTGTGCTTTTTGGCCGTACATATGCGGCAGAGACCATGCAGTGTCCTGACGGCAAGCCGGCACATCTCGCAACACCAGGGGAGGCGGCCAGTGCTCCGAGCAAGGGCATCATAGCTGGGGTAACAAACATATGCACTGGCGACACACAGCTAGGGATCACTGGTGATGTTGGAGTGGCAAAAAAATATCTGAAGAGTCTGCCGCGTACAGGAAGCGCCACAAACGACACTAATATAGAAAAGCTAAATGGCTCTTTCGCTATTTGTGCCGCAAATTTCCTAAAAGAATTCCAGAAACGATACGGAGCCGTGACGATTAGTTCTGCATACCGATCACCGGAATACGACGCAAAGATGTGTAGGAACAACCCAAGTTGTGGGGCGCTCATGAATAATCCAAACCCGAACGGAAATCATCAAAAAGGACTTGCGATGGATGTGCGGGCGAGTGCAGGCCAAGAAACCATGTCGGTATTTGCACGGCAAAATCCACAATTCGGCGTGTGTCTGCCGTTTACTAATGGCAGTAGCTTCAAAGACACCGTACATTTGATTCTTGCTGGTATCCCAAGCAATGAAACGAGAGGACCGGGATGTGCTGGTGTCACAAAGGCATGCAGTGGCAGTAATTTCAACCCGAAAGATGTACAGCAACCGCGGCCGACATCGCCGGTCGCCGACGCTCTTCGCAACATTGTCAATCCACCAAGACCACCAGCATCATCAGAATATTTTTGCGTGGTGAGCCGTGAACCTGTCATCATTATCCCACTAAACACCCCTCCTGGACCAGAATGTCTTAATTATCAAGGCAGATTGCAACAACAATCAGCGACACCTGGCGTATACACTCCGTCACAACAAGGCACACCGGGTATACAAAACCCCACACAGCAAGGAACGCCCAATCAACAAGGGAGCCCACCGCTAC
>CBFHTW010000032.1:0-3491 GCA_965659025.1 Minisyncoccia bacterium | reverse complement strand
GAGAGTCCGATGTGCGGGATGAAGACCGCCGCGCTTGCAAGCAGTGCCAAGACAAAGAGCGCCGGGGCAAATGGCCGCCATTTTTTGTAGGGAATGTTTGCCGCGATCACGAGAAGCACAAGTCCGAGGCCGACACCCAAACCAAGGTGGTTGAAAAACACCGACGCGATGGGCGTGGTGCCGCGCGCGAGCTCGCCGAGCGCGGCCGAAGAGAATATGAACGCGCCGCCGATAATCAAGGCCGCCAGAATAACGGAGAGGTAGAGGTCTATGT
Organism: Minisyncoccia bacterium; assembly: GCA_965659025.1. Lineage (GTDB taxonomy): Bacteria > Patescibacteriota > Minisyncoccia > Phycocordibacterales > UBA2100 > CBFHTW01. The sequence goes on along the minus strand of CBFHTW010000032.1, from coordinate 3,217 downwards.
GTGCGCGTCTCGTCATCGCATCGTGAGTGCGTAAATAACTCCGAGAAACGCAAGCACGATGGAGACAATCCAATATCGCATGGTTACCTTGTAGCCCGGCCATCCGATCGCCTCAAAATGATGATGCAGGGGTGCCACGCGAAATACTTTTTTGCCACGGATTTTTTTGGAGAGCACCTGGATGATGTTTGATGCGACCGTGGCGACAAGCAGTGCGCCGATAATCGGCAGTGCGGTGATGCCAAGCCCGTCTCCCGTCTGGTCGGTCATAAAGGCGACGGTGGAGAGCGCGAGCGTGAGCGCCATGGTGCCCGTGTCTGTCATGTAGAAGCGTGCGGGGGGCACGTTGAACCACAAAAACGCAAGCAAGCCGCCCACCACGCTCGCGCACAGAGCCGCGAGGTCTAGCTGGTACTGCTCATACGCGATGATCGCATAGGAAGCAAAGACAGAAGCGAACACCCCGCCAGAGAGGCCGTCAATGCCGTCAATCGTACCCGATGCATATACCGCAAGCGCAATTGCGATAAACGCCGGAATAATAAGCCAATCAAGTTCCCATAGGTGTCCAAAAGGAAGATTGATGGCGGTTACGCCCACCTTTGCATAAAACCACCAGCCCGCGGCCGCGGCGAGCATGACGACGACGCCAAGCCGCACGGAGAGCGGCAAACCCTTGCCGCTGGGGCGTATAACAAGCAGATCGTCAACGAGTCCGGCAACAGCGCCAATGAGAAGCGCCGAGAGAGGAATCCATGTCTGTCCGCGCGAGAGAAACGCGAGCTTCTCAAGAATCGGGTGTCCGGAAATACTAGAAACAAGAGCCAACCCTACCGCGGTAAGAAGCACGCTCCCCCACACCACAATGCCGCCCATGCGCGGTGCGCGCACTTCATTTTCCGTGTGCAATTTATTAAATTCCACAGCGACAGATCCATCAAGCGCCGTTTTTCCGGGGCGTTTTTTCCACGCCTTACACGCATACAGATAGTGCGTAATGATCGGCGTTATTGCGATACCCACCATAAATGTTGTGGCGGCGGGGACGATAACCTTGATTGCATCCAGAGGTAGCATGGTGTCTTTTAGTATACCGTGTCCGTCCTGGTTTGGGTGAGGAAGGCGCGAGTGGCGGTAACAATGTCGCGCATATCGCGAAAGCGCCCCTGTTCCGTAGAACCAAGCACTACCGCGACGACAGGGTGCGCCGGCCCCACGTCAAAGACCACGGCGAGATTGCCTCCGGCAAGGTCGGTGAGGCCCGTTTTACCGAGAATAAGCTCGGGTATTTCACCAAGCGCGTCGTTGGTGTTCTCTGCGTTGCGCCAGCGGCCGTCTACCGAGGCTAAGTGCTGACCGTCTTTTGTGGTTGCGGCGAAAAGGCCGGCTTCGCGGGTGGCGAGATGACCAAAGAGCGTTGCCATGTCGCGCGCCGAGCCATACGCGCCTGAAGTGGAAGAAGAAACATCAAGTCCGCTCGGATTGGTGAAAAAGGTGGAGACAAGGCCGAGCTCTTTGGCGCGTTGGTTCATTCGCCATACGGTTGTTTCTTCTCTGGGGGCCTCCGGGTACGAGGCGGCTATGATATCGCGCGCACTGCGGGCGAGCGCTTCTGCTCCCACGTTGGACGACGCGATGAGCGTGAAGTCCATAAGGGCCTGCGCTTTCCACACCTCGCCCATATCCGGTCCGCCGCCCTCCCCGCGCTGTACATCTTCGCGCGCGATGGTAATGCGCTCCGCTGGGTCAAGATGCGGAGCGACGACGTCAATGAGCATCGCCTTGGTGAGCGATGCGAGCGGAAGCGGTTCTTCGGTATTTTTTGCAAAAAGCGTTTTGCCCGTTGCCAAGTCCACGACAATGGCGGCGCGCGCCTCTATGTCTACATCCTGCATCGGCAACGCCGCCGCGGTGGCGGCCGTCTGCGCCGCAGGAGCACTCGCGCCCGAAGAGGCGCGCGCCGCGGCCACCATCACCAGAAGCACGAGAAAAGAAACCGCAAACGCGGCGGCCACCGCGCGGTGCGTTCCATCCGAAGATTCCGAGGGTGTGTGCTCAGGATGAGGCGGGCAGAGAAGTATCGGTTGTTCCGGCATTGTGTCCAAAAGGCCCATCCTCCCCTTGCGGCCGTGTTGCCTCAAAGGCGGCGAGCTCGGAGCGGATTGTATCACGTTCGGGTAGTTCGCGGCTATCTCGCACTCCGAGATGCGCGAGAAGCTCTATCGTCGGACGATAGAGAAATTCGCGCGAATCGGTTGGATTTTTCACCCGTTCCAGAAGTCCGCGGGAGAGAAGCGAGCGAATGGAAAATGAGGAATTCACTCCGCGAATGTAGTCAATGTCAGCGCGCGTGGAGTCCCCTCGGTACAAAATAATCGCGAGTACTTCCAGCCCCGCGTCCCCGATGTCTCCGGAGAGGCTCTCGGTGCGCATGCGGGAAATCACCTCTTCCGCACCAGGGGCAACAGCGAGCGCGACGTCGGTGTCGGTGCGCACCAAGGTGATGCCGCGCTGTGCAAGAGCCGCAGAGAGCGCATCCAGCGCTTTCATAAGCGCCACGGAGTCGCACTGCAGTGCGGCGGAGATTTTTTTCATAGAAAGCGGCTCACCCTCGGCGTACAGAAGGGCTTCAAGATCGCGGGCTATGCGTTGGGTATCATCCATATCGTGGTGTGTCTGTCGCACCCTCCGCTTCTAAATGAATATCGCTAAAGAGTGCGTCTTGTGTGGCAGAAATAGAGCCGGAGCGTACGAGTTCAAGCATAGCGAGAAAATGAATAATGGCCTCGTGTTTGCTTGCCCCGCTCACCATACTACTCCATGTGGTGCGCAGTGCCGAGGAAATGCGTGTGCGCATGCGTTCAATCACTTCCTCCAGTGCGACGACAGGAGCGACGACCGCCTCTGCCAGTTGTTCTTTTTTTGGAAGAGTCTGAAGCATGCGCAGTGCCGCCGCGCGGATGTGTTCAATGCTTGATTCGGCAGGGACAAACACCGTCGCGGCTTTGGGAGCGCGTTTGGGAAAGTATAGTGGACGCGTACCCCAGTGTGCGCGCAAAACCTTGGCCGCTTTGCGGTACACGGCATAGCGTTTTAGACGCCGTTCAAGGTCTTCTATAGAGTGCGCCTCTTCGCTTGAGAGCTCCATGTGTGGCATGAGCGTGCGCGACTTGATGAGAAGTAACGTGGAGGCGACGAGTATAAACTGCGCCGTCTC
>CBFHTW010000031.1:0-3686 GCA_965659025.1 Minisyncoccia bacterium | reverse complement strand
GTCGCTTGTAACATCCTGCCAACGATACGGATTCGTCCCTGGGACGCTCTCGTCGCGCACGCGCGTCTTAAAGGTCACGGAAGGAACTTTCACTCCCTCACGATTTGGTTGTTGCATATTCAATGAATAGTGAATTGGTATGTGTTGATTGTATCAAAAAGACGCGGGCGCGTCGGCTTCAAGAAACCGACGCGCCCATGCGCAAAAGATCAGCGGACGACGACGCCCGCCACCCGCAGTTCGCGCTTCATCTGCGCGAGAGGTGGGTACGAGGTGACCCGATCAAAGAACAACCGTTCTTTGTGGGCTGGCAGATGGCTGTACGCGTAGCGCACGCGCGCCGCGTACTTCTCGCGCGGAGTCATCGCACAGCCGCCGTGAAGCGGCCATGTGAGGAACTCGCACGCGCTCGCCTCGCGCTTCTCGGTCTGCCCAATCACGGCCACGCCGATCATGCCGCGAGCGACGTAGGCGATGATTCCGCCGACGACCGCGCCACCCGCACCAGCGCTACCACCCGCCGCACCACCAGAAGGACCAACGACCGGGGGTGGTGGTAGGGGTGGAATAATCGGAATCACCTGCGCGTATGCGTAGGATGCAGAAAAAAGAAACGCCGCCATAACAGCAAGAAAACGGCTCATTTGAATCTCCCTTTAGCCGGGCTGCATTATTACAGCTCTCCTCAGTATAGCACAGAAAAATAAAAAGGCAAGTGCACTATGAGATTAGTTTTCCTGCCACAAGACGAAACCATATGTAGTGCTCGCCGTTGGTGTGAACGGTGGCGGTGCGAACGTAAGGATACGATCATATGTATTTGAACGGGTGGAATACCCAGACGCACAGTTACCATCTTGGCCCCAGCACATCCCTCCACGTTGAAAAGAAATGACGGAGCCCGCAACCACTAAATTTGAGCGAACAACGTATGAGTCATAGCCGCCAGTGTATCCGGCCGCATAATAGTCACGCCCATAGTACCCAGACTGGGCAACAAAGATACCACGAATACTTAACGTATCAGGTGAGTCGATTGGCAAACGCACTGAATGTTCAGCAATGAGAGTCAGACCAGTTGTTCCGTCGGTTGTCATATATGAAATATTGTTCGGAATCAACACATCTGGGGCGTAGCTTCCCGTATCTGCCACCACCACCGTCACCTTGCCCGACACCGTCCCTTCAACCCACGCTTTTGCATTCACATATATCACACTACAACCCGAAGGTGGTATATATGTGCCGAGTAACGTCTGCGCTGTGATGACATCATACTCAGTACACCACCCACTGTAACCGCAATCTCCATTACTGCGATACCCTTTAGTTTGGTCATTTGTGTCAGTAACCCGATATACCGTAACGGTTCCATTTGAATTAAACACGAGATGATAACCCTTGGCATCATTACCAGATACTGATGAATAGGAGCCCCCCTGCTGTGCCCCGCCGACATACGTCGCCGTACCAGAGAGATATATACCGCTTGATTGTGCGTATGTCCGCAAAGAAGAGAAGTCTGTTGCCATATTTGCAAAACTAATCGCTGGAGCAGGATATACCCACAGTAGCGGATTCGTTCCAGCACCAAACACGCCAGGTTTATCTTGAGTTGGAGAACAACCCATTGAGGAATCACAGCTAAACGACGCAAGGGCACTTGAGACAGTTGAGTTACTTGTACCATCTTGGCGAATGCCGCCATTGGAAAAAAAGGGGCCGATACCAACATTCATTGAACCAAACATTACATTTGAATTCATGAGCCATGCATATTGAGCGACAGAAGGCTTCATGTATCGCGCATTGACAGTGCGCGGAAACCCAGTGCTCGCGTTTGCGGTGCCGCGCGAAGAGAGATCAATCCACTGCACCTGCCCGCATTGGAGTGCGGGCGTCGCGGTGATCGTCGCGCTCCCGAGTGCTCCCCCCTGCGGATCGTTCACTGTGTATGTGTAGGGAGACACAAGACCCGCGCCACCGCTCGTGAGAATGCTCGGGTTGCGCGCCAAGTACCAGCGATAGTATTCCAGCCCGGCCTCGGCAATGTTCACCGCCTGCTCGCGCGCGGCAATCGCGCGGCCATACTTGGTCTGCTGCAGTGCGTAGCTGGTAACACTCCCGAGCACCACCACCATGACTCCCATAAAGGCGAGTACGAGCATCACCGTGAGACCGCGCTGTGTGTATTTCATATTTATTGATTCACCAGGTTGCGAAGAGTCGCGGAAGAATGAAGCACAATCTCGTTTGGAAGACGATTCACGTCCACGTTCACATTTAGGTCAATCGTTACAAAACGCACCCGGGCAATCTGCGCATAATCAGTGATCTCAGCCCCCGCGCTGTCATAATAATGGAATGTAGTAACCGAACGATCCAGGTTGTGTACATAGTCTGCAACGGTGGTCGTCGCCTCTGTAGCGGTATAGGTGGGGGGGTCGCCCGAAGGATCAATCGTTCCCACAATAAAATTGGTGCCCTGCACATAGTAGTGCACTTGTTCAATAAAAGGATCGGTGTCCGTATCGGCGTAGAAGGTAAACGAATTCGCGCCTAAGGCAACAACCGAGTACGCGCCCTGACTTGAATACGAGGTTTCGCGTATGGTGCGCACCGCCGCATCAATACCATGTTGCGCCGAAGTGACGGCCTGCCCCTGTTGTACCGCGTAGCTGTTGGCGCGATAAAAAGAAAGAAGCGATGTCGTCGCCGCAAGCATCGCCACAGAGAAAAGCGCCACCCACACGACCGATTCAAGCATGGTGAGTCCTCTGCTGTGCACACACACAGGATCACGAAATTCTCTTTCTCGTGCAGTGCCTTTTGGAGTCGCGATTTTTCTGCTGAAAAATCGCTCAGCTTCGCGCCCTGCCTGCGCAGGCAGGCGTCGCGCTGCAGAGTCTCCAAAAGGCACTGCACTCAACGAGAATTTGTGATTCAACGTCATATCAATGCAAGGTGATGGTGAGATTCATCGTTGCTCCGCCGGCGACGCTCCCATTGCCAGATGTGTATCCTGTTTTAGAAGCAGTCACTTGGTACGTGCCCGCCGTCGGCGCACCCACAAAGGCCAAAACGCCGCTGTTGTTTGTTATGGCGGTGATGGAAACCTGCGGACTTGCGGAAGTGTTGGTGATGGTAAGCGTGGCATTGGGAATCGGCTGAGATGAGCCGTTGACCACACTCACCGTAAGTACCCCACCGGTAACACTCCCCTCCACGCTCATAGGCGAGATTCTCCCCACGAGCACAAACGAGCGCGCCCCCGAATGCGTGTCCCAGCCCACCTCCACCCGCGCATCTTTGTAGTCCGCTTTTATCGCATTGGAATCCGCCGCGCCAAGCCCGTCGCCCGCGTCATCCACATAGCGTACAAATGTTTTGCGGGTGTAGATGGTTCCGTTCCAAGAGACCATCTCCGACTGTGCGACTGCGCCCGAGGGTATGCCGCCAGAGGTGCCCACCTGCGCATACGGCAAAGAACGCAGGTACTCCAGGCGATCGTTTGCAAGCGCAATGGCACCTGCGCGCGATTTGTTGCCCGAGACTACCGTAATAGTGTATTGAAACGCCGCCGCAATACCCGCAAACACCACCAGCATGAGACCAAGCCCCACCACCGTATCCAAAAGACTCACCCCGCGGCGTCTCTGGAATGGTGGTGTGTGTGACATAACGAC
>CBFHTW010000030.1:0-3714 GCA_965659025.1 Minisyncoccia bacterium | reverse complement strand
CGCCCACTACCAATCGGCAAACCGAAAATACTGTTTGTGGATGAGATTCACCGCTTCAACAAAGCGCAACAAGACTTTTTGCTTCCGTTTGTGGAGCGCGGCGACATCACACTCATCGGTGCGACAACAGAAAACCCGAGTTTTGAAATTATTGCTCCCCTGCTTTCTCGCTGTCGGGTATTCGTGCTCCGTGAACTCTCCGAGGCGGATATGGGGCGTATTGTCGCGCGTACCGGATTGAAGGTGCCAAAGACGGCATTGGAATGGCTCACCGCCCTTTCACAGGGCGATGCGCGCCAGGCGCTCACCGTACTTGAGACGGCGCACAAGCTCTATAGCAAGATAACCTTGGCAAGCCTTAAAGAAGCAATACAGTCCACGCACATTCGGTATGACAAGAAAGGCGAGGAACACTACAACACCATCTCCGCGTTCATTAAGAGTATGCGCGCAGGTCAGTCGGATGCCGCGCTCTACTATCTCGCGCGCATGGTGGAGAGCGGTGAAGATCCGCTCTTCATCGCAAGGCGCATGGTGATTTTTGCAAGCGAAGATGTGGGATTGGCTCAGCCGACGGCGCTGGTGGTGGCCAACGCGGTATTTCGCGCGTGTGAAACGATAGGATATCCAGAATGCGCTATCAATCTTGCCCACGGTGTCGCTTACCTTGCGCAATGCAAGAAGGATCGCCGTGCGTATGATGCTCTGCGCGCCGCACAAGAAGATGTGAAGCGATTTGGCGCTCTCCCCATCCCACTGAAGGTGCGCAATGCCACGACGAAACTCATGAAAGAGCTGGAATATGGAAAAGGGTATGAGAAATATGATGAAGAGAGCTACCTCCCAGAGAAACTGAAGAAGAAAAAGTATCTTACATAGGAAATGGCGCGCGAGTCTGCGACTCGCGCGCCTATGCTGTGGCTAGATCATGCGACATACGACCGGCAGTGTCAGATAGACGCCGTATGCCGCCGTGCCAAGAGCGGCCGCGATCAGCACCACAAAGATATGTTTCCAATATGCCGGTACAAAGTCGCGACACAGGTACACGATGGTGTACGCGAACGCGTCGTCACACTTTTCCAGGAATGTCTTTTTCATCACTTCCTCCTATGTGCACATGATGGCGATGATTCGCCATGCGGTGTAAAACACGGCGATTGCCATAGTCGCCACGACAATTGCCACGGCCTCTTGCGAATATGCCGGAGCAATGCGCGAAACCCATACTTCAATCGGTTTGGGGACAAACCCCCACCTCTCTTCGCATGGAAACCACGGCTGTTTGGTGGCGTTAGTCCCCTTCCTCATTGCGTTCTCCTGCTTTTTCTAAGACTACACATCAGTATCCATAGGACCGCGTCTGAGTCAACCAATATATTGTGCGACGCATGGAGTACAATGTGTGTGATGGCATCAGATCTTCACTCCCTAAAAACGCAATTTCTTGAATATCTTGAGATAGAAAAGGGGCGCGGCGTCAAAACGATGGAAAACTACGACCGCTATCTTTCCCGCTTTTTTGCATATGCAAAAGTGAAAAGCCCCAGCGCGATTACCGAACAAATGGTGCGGGAATTTCGCATCCAGCTTAACCGTTCAAGCGGCACGAGCGGCACGATGAAGAAGAATACCCAAAACTACCACCTCATTGCGCTTCGCGCCTTTCTCAAATTCCTGCGCAAGCGCGACGTTGCCTCACTTAATCCAGAGCGCATAGAGCTTGCAAAGATCGGCGGGCGCGACCTTGACCTCATCACTGCCGACGAGCTTGGCCGCCTTCTGAAAGCCCCTGTCGGAGATTCGCTCCAGGCCCTGCGTGATCGTGCAATTCTTGAACTTCTTTTCTCCACCGGCCTGCGCGTTTCCGAACTCTGCGGGCTCAATCAGGATCTGGACCTCTCTCGTGATGAATTCTCCGTGCGTGGCAAAGGAGAAAAGGTCCGGGTGGTGTTTCTCTCCCCTTCTGCCAAGAAAAGCGTGTCCGAATACCTTAAGGCGCGCGGCGACATGGGCGAGGCGCTCTTTGTGGGATATCCAAAAGCGGCGAAAAACAAAAAAGATCTGCCGCGTCTCACTCCGCGCTCCGTGGAACGTCTGGTGAAACGATACGCGACAAAGGCCGGCATTACGAGAAAGGTTACGCCGCATGTCATCCGCCACTCATTTGCGACAGATTTGCTAGAAAATGGCGCGGATTTACGCTCCGTGCAGGCACTCCTTGGACACGCCAACATCACCACAACACAGGTATACACACACGTGACAGACAAACATCTTCGCGAAGTACACAAGGCTTTTCATGGAAAACGACGCTAACTGATGGTGCTATTATGCCCACATGCGCATCGTTTCATGGAATGTAAACGGCATACGCAGTGTTCATCGCAAAGGCGACTTCGCCAACATGCTGGAAACACTGAAACCAGACATTATTTGTCTGCAGGAAACAAAGGCAGAACAGCATCAGTCGGAAATTGATTTGCCGGAATACGAAGAATACTGGAATTCATCGCGCGGCAAAAAAGGCTACGCCGGCACGGCCATTTTCACGAAACAAAAGCCCCTCTCGGTACTCTTTGATTTACCCGAAGACATTGCCGCTGCCTATCACATTGACGATGACGGATATGGCAATCCAAATGCCGAAGGTAGAGTCATTGTCGCAGAATTTCACGATTTCTTTGTGGCGAATGTGTACACCCCCAACTCAAAAGACGATCTAAGCAGACTTTCATTGCGACATACGCAATGGGACCCGGCATTTCTCGCGTATATGAAACGTCTTGGGGAGGAAAAACCCGTTATATTCTGCGGTGATCTGAACGTCGCCCACACACCGGAAGACCTTGCGCATCCTAAAGAAAACGAGGGCAAACACGGGTTTACCAAAGAAGAGCGCTCGGGTATTGACTCACTACTTTCCGCAGGATTTTTGGATACGTTTCGCCACTTCACCAAAGGCGGTGGGCATTACACCTGGTGGAGCCATTGGGCCAACGCTCGCGCAAGGAATGTGGGGTGGCGCTTGGATTATATTTTTGCAGACAAGGCACTTGGCTCGCATATCACACACGCACGCATACATGCTGATGTGTATGGCTCCGACCACTGCCCTGTTTCTATAGAGATGGTGTCATAAAAGACTATAAAAGACATCGGCAATGTCTTTTATAAAGGACATGTAAAAGACATTTATCCACACCCCCCTATTTACAATGTCTTTTATGTCTGTATCATTATGAACAGAACGATCGTTTGAATGTGTTTCTGACGATTTTTCGGCTAAATACCGAGATGAATCGTGTAAGGGCTATTGGCCAAACCGTCCATAAACGTAGGTCTTAGGACCGATTATAGGGACAAATGGACCAAATACCCCATTGCACATGCTCTTTCGCGTCGGAGGCACATATTCAACAACCGCTTGTTACAACGGCAACTGATCGCAGGGTATTGCGTTAAATTAAAGAGGTGAACGCAATGTTCGGCACAACGTCAGAAACCGCATGCAGGCGGTTTTGTTTTTGTATATAAAATAACCACACATTCCAGTCAGCACCTTTTTTGGTCTTTGCAGCGCGACGCCTGCCTGCCGGCAGGCAGGGCGCGAAACTGAGCGATTTTATAGCAATAAAATCGCGACCAAAAAAGGTGCTGACTGGAATGTGTTTCGTTACACAAAATGCTTCGCGCGTAGGTCACGCACGGCCG
>CBFHTW010000029.1:0-4209 GCA_965659025.1 Minisyncoccia bacterium | reverse complement strand
AAGAACAGCTAACGGAACGTAATACGGTGACCACTGAACTTTGAGACGATGTGCATCTCTGGTTCAGAGCGCTTCGTGATGCGTCCGCACGACTTTGCCTCCACACCATGCACAGCGGCCTCCCGCAGAAAACGCGACTCCATCCACGGCGGCATGACAACGAGAGCGCCTTGGCCACAATTCCACGTATGGTAGGTATCAATGTCCGACATTGTACGATTCCACTCTGCACACTGACGCATCACCTCTGGCGGATCGTACAAATCATCCAGCTCCGCCGAAAGCCCAAGTGGAAACAGTATGTCGGCCGCAAACTTCGCTGGAATTCCACCACCAGTGATGTGTGCGATGCCAGAGATCGGCACCACCTGCCGAAGCTCTTGGGCATACCATCCATTCATGGTCGCAAGAAACCGGTCATACGAAACCGATGGCAGTGCGGCCATGCCGATTATCCGCTGTGCATCTGGATGCTCCCACCACCGCACACCAAAACGCGTTTCAAGAGCCAGACGCACTGCGGACATTCCGTTACTACGAAATCCCCGCTCACGTAGTGCAATCACCACATCACCCTGCCGTATCCGCTCGCCGCTGATTTCACGCTTCGGGTCCATCAGCGCAGTAATGCTGCCCGACCAATTGAACTTCGTTATGGCATCTGGATTCCAAGAACCCACGCACATACCGAGCTCCGCCGTCTCGCCGGAAAAAAGCACGACCGAGGCATCATGAGCCGCATTCCGGAGTCCATTGAAAAGCTCCAAGAACAGCCGGTATGTTTGATCGGCTTCGTCTTTTCCAAGAGACGCCACGTCAAGCACATTGGTATAGACGAGCGGGAGATTCCCGAAACGGATCTGGTCCATGCTCGCCATGGCGAGCAGATCGTATCCGGCAGTGTCATGCGCAAACGCCTCGGTAATGAAGTTTACTTTTGTACCAATGCCGTCTGATCCCTGTGCGTACCGGCAACGTGTCGGCACACCGAGACACTCATACGAACGTGAGCCGCGAAAGTGCGTGCTTTTGTTGTGTACACGTACATACGGAGAATTGTCCCACGTGTCTTTGCATATCTTGTAGACAGCAGAACTGAAGCTATCACCCAATACGGTGTTGACACCGGCATGGGTGTAGAAATCTGACTTTCCGGACATATTGAACCTCCTCTATGTTCTACCGCCAACCTATCATGGGATCCTGTGCAGAGCGAATTATCACTGTATACGCACTGTATTGCCGTCCGAAATGAAGGTAATCGTACCGTAGAGGCAAGTGTCCAAGGCGGCGACGCCAAAGCGCACAAAGGTGGCGAGCGTCTCGGCGTTTGGATGTCCGTATGTGTTGTTACACCCGCGGGAATACACTACATACTGCGGATCAACGAAGCCGACGAACAGTGGCGATGACGATGTCTTGGAGCCATGGTGTCCCGCCTTCAACACATCCGCCCGCAGAGCATCTCCATCAAGCCGTACGAGATACTGTTCAATCGCCTGCGGCGCATCGCAAGGCAAAAGAAACGCCGTCTTTCCATACGTGAGCCGCGCAACTATACAAGCAACATTCGTATCGGCGGTGCGTAGACTCCTGTCGGGCGACAGTATGTCCAGCGTCACCCCGCCGCCGAGATCAATACGCTCGCCTCTGCGAGCAAGCACTTTCCGGGCGTCGCTTGCATGCGCGGCCGCCGCAAACGCGGCGGCCGCCGGCGCAGGACTCTCCACATCGGAGTGCACAATAGTATCAACATGATACCGATCAAGTACCTCAACAAGGCCTGAAACATGATCTTGGTCCGGGTGCGTGGCGATGATCACATCAATATCGCGGTCATACCAGGGAAGCACGCGGCCGAGCTGACGAAGCACGCTAGTATCCGGCCCGCCGTCAACGAGCACCTGCCGACCGCTCGGCGCGTCAATAAAAATCGCGTCCCCTTGCCCCACATTAAGAAAAGAAACGGTGAGCAATCCACTGCGGCTCTCCCGCATCACCGCGTACCACACGCAAAACACCACCGCGAAACACAGCGTGAGTATGCACCACATAACACGGACAGAAATACGCATGGCAGAATAATACGACACGGAAAGACGCGATCGCCACCACCCCGACAGAGCGGGGGTATACTGTGCACATGCACACATACCAACAAAAAACATTTACCATCCCCTCATTAGAAGGAGTGTCACAAAAACAAATAGACGTGCACCTCGCGCTGTATGAAGGGTACGTCAAACACGTAAATCTCCTGCGAGAACAACTAGCCGATCTCTCGGCCACAGACCCGCAGAAGTACGCGTTCGCCATTGAATCGGTGCGTCGTCGCCTCGGATTTGAGTTCAACGGCATGCGCATGCATGAGCTGTATTTCGCCCAATGGGAAGGTGGGGCTTCTCAAGAGCCGCGCGGCAGTGCACTAGAGAGCGCACTTTCAGAAACATACGGCTCATGGGAAGATTTTCTCGCGCACTTCAAGCAAGTCGGACTCTCCCGCGGCCCAGGCTGGTGCACGCTCGCATGGGACAAAAGCGCCAAGACTCCTCATGTGTTTTGGACATCCGACCACGAGCTGGGCACGCTTGCCGACGTGTCCATCCTCATGACCATGGACATGTGGGAGCACGCGTACATGGTTGATTATGTGCCCGCCGAGAAGGCCGCACACGTTGCCGCGTTCCTAAAGAACCTCAACTGGAGGCTTGTGGAAAAGCGTTTTACAGCCGCCAAGACATGATACGCTTACCCTATTATCCCGTTGTTATTATTTATTCATCTATATGAAGTGTGAACGTTCGTTTCTTATTGCCTTTTTGGGTAGCTACTTGGTAAACACGCCACTTTTGGCGCTCGTGTACCTTGTGCCTGGCGCGCTTGCCGACACCCGCACTGGCTTTGCCAATCCGTATTATCTCGCGTATCTCGTGCTTTCGGCGATTGTCGTTGCCTTACTCACTCGCTGGGTGCTTGCCGGCAGAGCTTCATCCGAAGCACTCAAGACAGGCATCACCTTTGGCGTGATGGGGTTTGTGATCATTGTGCTCACCACATTCCTCAACAACGTCTCTTCGCTTTTGTTTCAGACGGGATCGCTCGCACAGCTCTCGCTTGTGTTGGGCAACTTCGTGAAGCTCTTCGCGAGTCTTCAGACGCTCGTCATTCTTGGCGAATGGATCATTCCAGCCGGAATTATGGGGTACCTCGCAAGTCGCAAGGGCCCAAAGGCCGCGCCCGCTCCTGTGGGCATGACACAATAACAGACGGCTTTTTTGCAGACACGCCGCCCACAAGGGCGGCGTGTTTCGTTGCGCCGCGGCGCATGCCGCGGTATGGTGTCGTATCGCCGCCACAGGGGCGGCGAAGATCTTTAGATTGGAGAATATACGTGAATACAAAGAAAAACAGTGGTCTCTCGGCCGCGCTTTCCGTCGCACAGGGCCTCTCATACCTCGGGCCCAACACGCCCGGACACGAAGAAGTCTGGAACTTCGGCGTGGATGCGCTTTCGGCAGCGGAAATCCACCGCGACCATGGGGCGATCGCCGAGTGTGTTGTGGCGGCGGCGAAAAATCTCGGCCACACCCACCACAGCCGCACCGTCAGCTTGCTTCGTCACGTTGAAGAACAGCGTGAAAAACATGATGAAAAAGCGCGGCGCGCGCACGAAGAGCCCACCCGTCACTACCCGCATTCGCGCGTGGAGAGTGGTCTGCGCGACCCGCGTGGTATTGACGTGATGTGATTTTTTCTCGTCCCGCGTTATCTCGCGTTATGCGTGTGGCCGGACTGCCCAAGGGGCAGCCCGGCCACCTTCCTTTTCGCATACCCCCACCACACTGCATACCCAAGACACGCATACGCACCAAAGAGCCACCACACCCCAAAAGGCGGCAAGGAAATAGCCGCGTACGGCGCAGAGGCCCACACCCCTGCCATGCCGATGATGTATGAAAGAAGTCCATAGGCAGGCAGTCCCGCCGCCACGCCCCACGCGCCAAACACCATGCCCCCAAGCGCACAGATAAGCGCCGCACCCATGGCCAGCGGGACAAACGCAAGCACCAACACATTGGCAAAGAGAGAATACAACGGCAACACGCCGTTTTGATACAAAAGAAGCGGAAGCACCGCTGTCTGCGCGCTTATCGTCGCCGCAACTATTTCACGCAAACCAAACCGAACACTTACAAAGCGCAGATACGG
>CBFHTW010000028.1:3569-4961 GCA_965659025.1 Minisyncoccia bacterium | reverse complement strand
TGGTGCCGTATAAGTGGGCGCGCGCGCTTCTGCGCGGCGAAGAGATAGAGATCTCCGGCAAGGGAGAACGCCGGCGCGACTATACCTATGTGGGTGACACGGTGCACGCCACCATTCTTGCGCTTAAGAAACCACTCGGATTTGAGATTATTAATGTAGGCAACAACCACCCACTTTCACTGCGCGAATTGCTCTCGGTGTTTGAGAAGGTCATTGGGGTGGAAGCGCGCGTCAAGGAGCGTCCAAGCCACAAAGCGAGCGTAGAGGAGACCTATGCAAATGTGAATAAGGCAAAAGAAATTCTCGGGTGGGAACCAATGATGCCTGTGGAGGAGGGAATCGGCCGATTGGTGGAATGGATTCGTAAAAGTAGAATCTAGTTTTTCTGCACCCAGGCAAAAACCGCAAGTAGTGTGCGCATGTGCGCGTCCCATGAAAATTTCTCCGCTAGAATCTTCTTTCCGCCATCTACCAGCCGCGCGCGGAGCGCTTCATTGTTGAATAGTGTCGCGATTGCCTTGGCAAGCGCGTTGTCGTCTCCTTTAGGCACAAGCAAGCCGGATACTCCGTCGTACACGGCCTCATTGGTGCCTGGAATGTTTGTGGCGACCATGGGTATCTCCGCGGCAAAGCTCGTGAGGGCGGTATGGGGTAGCCCTTCATAGGTGGAATTGAGCACATACACTTCAGAACTCTTTCTGATGTGCCATGTCTCCGCGCGTGAGACACGCCCAAGAAATGTGACACAATCTTCCACATGTATGTCGCGCGCGAGTTTTTTGAGGGCCTCTTCTTCTGGGCCGTCGCCAGCGACAATCAAGCGCACATCGGGAAATTCTTTCTTCAAGAGTGCAACAGCTCTGATGATGCCATCAATGCCTTTCCACTCCACGAGCCGCGCGGTTGCGACGATCTGATGCCGTACCGGCTGTGCGGAGAATGGAAGCGCTTCGGTTTTTTCAGCGGCGTTGTAGTTAACCACCGCGCTACTCTGCGGCACGCGGTACGTGCGAATAATGGCATCGCAAAGGTATGCCGATGGTGTTGTAACTATACGCACATGCCGCAGGACCCACCCTTGCAGAAGCATCACGAGTCGGATACGCGTGCCGCACTCCGGCGCCGCGAGGAAATCTTCCAGTTGTTTTGTGGTCTGTCGCAGTTGTGTTGCTCTCTCCCATGCCTCATCACCGACAAACTTCAGCACGACGGGTTTGTGCAGGAGAAGGCCAACAATTGCCGCTGGAAACCCAGCCGCAACGGCATTTTGTACATAGATGACATCCGCACCCCGCGCCGCTTTAAAAAGCACCCAGGTGAATTTTATGAGACGCACGGGCAGTGGCCGGCGCTTGCTTATAGTAAGGAGGGTGATGCCCGGTATGTCTTCTG
>CBFHTW010000028.1:0-3559 GCA_965659025.1 Minisyncoccia bacterium | reverse complement strand
GGCAAGCTCTTTGATGTATGTGGCAGGGCCGCCGATTTCCGGCGGATACAGCGGAGTGGCCAGCACGATTTTCATGCCCGTACTCTACCATGGGCCTCCAAGTATTGGCACTCGCGAATCCGTGCGGCTTTGTGGCCTGTTTGCTACTATGCCCCTATGCGGCTCTTGATATGCACCCAAGCAGTGGATCAGCGCGACTCAGTCCTTGGTTTTTTTCATGGCTGGATTCTCGGGTTTGCTAAGCGGTGCGATACGGTGACAATTATTTGTCTGAGGGAGGGAAAGCACGATTTGCCGAATAATGTAGAGGTCGTCGCTTTGTATAGCAAGCATCGGGTGCTACGCGCGCTGGAAGTGCTTTGGCATAGCGCGGTGCGCGCCCAAAGGTACGATGCGGTGTTTGTGCACATGAATCCGGAATACGCAGATGTTGCCGGATGGCTATGGCGGCTCACAGGCAAGAGGGTAGTGTTGTGGTATACCCACAAGGCAACTCCTTTCACCCTGCGCTTTGCCGTGCCGTTTGTACACGCAGTGGTGACTGCCTCAAAAGAAAGTTTCCGGCTCGCCTCTTCCAAAGTGATTGTTACTGGACACGGTATTGATACGGAACGAGACATTCCGGCGCGCAAGCCTTCAGAAGACGGAACGGTACGTCTTAT
Source organism: Minisyncoccia bacterium (assembly GCA_965659025.1). Classification (GTDB taxonomy): domain Bacteria; phylum Patescibacteriota; class Minisyncoccia; order Phycocordibacterales; family UBA2100; genus CBFHTW01. Next base: position 2,897 of record CBFHTW010000028.1, on the reverse strand, counting down.
GACCACGGGTCGTATCACCGAAACGAAACGGGTGGATGTTGTCATCGGAGCGTTCTTGGAGCTTAAGCGCCGCGGTATGCATGCAACACTCAAAATATATGGCGAACCAGTCTCCGCACGCGATCGGGTGTATGAGGAGCGCATGCGTTTGCGCCTAAAAGAGGCCGGCGAGTACCCGGGAGTTATATTTGTTGGCTCTGTGCCGCATGCGGAATTGCCAAATCGTCGTGCGGAGGCCGATTACCTTCTACATGCAAGCGAAACTGGGTCGTTGGATAAAAACGTGCTTGACGCGGCCGTTTCCGGCGTTGTCCCCATATCCTCAAGCGAGGCATATGAAGATTTCTTTAGTGGATTTGATACGCTTCTGTGTTACCCGAAAGGGGACAGTGTTGCGCTTGCTGATAGGGTTGTCGCGCTGGAAGCACTTGCCACTTCGGAGCGACAGCGTATGGTCGACGTACTGCGCGGACGCGTCGTGCAAAAACATAGCCTTAACGCACTACTGGATAACATTATTTTAGTGCTCTCTGGTAGAACGGTATGAATATTTTATACATAGCCGCGATGCGTTTCCCTAATGAGAAGGCGCATGGCAAACAGGTAAAAGAAGTGTGCAACGCGCTTGCGTCGGTTGCAGATGTGACACTTGTCGTGCCGACGCGCAAGACCGAAGGTGACGCACGTTCGTTTGGACTTTCGGAGCGCGTGCGTTTTGTGCGTATCCCCACGCCGGATCTGGTGCGCTTCGGGCGCGTTGGTTTTTTCATCACATTGTCGTGGTTTGCCCTTGGATCGGCCATGTACGCGCTTGCGCACCGACGCCAAAGCATTGTGCTTACACGTGAATATGTCTGTGCGCTTGCGCCGTCCATTCTGCGCATGCCGACGGCGTGGGAATCTCACCGCGGCGAATGGAACGGTGTGGTGCGAGCGGCACTTTGGTGTGGGGCGCGACTTGTGGTGATATCGCGTGGGTTGCGCGACATGTATGTGGAGAAGGGAGTACCGAGCGAGATAATCCTTGTAGCTCCCGATGGAGTTGATCTTTCACGATATGAAGATTTGCCTACGCGTGCGCGTGCGCGTGCGACACTCAACTTCTCCGCTGATATTCCGATCGTGCTGTACAACGGCCACCTACATACGTGGAAGGGCGCAGGCACGCTCGCGCAGGCGGCCGCATATCTGCCAGAGAACACAAGAATACTTTTTATGGGCGGCACTGACGAAGACGTCGCCACATTTCGCGAGACATACGGACCCGATGCGCACATTATGCTTTTGGGTCGCAAGGGAGACACGGAGCGTCCGGTGTATCTTTGCGCCGCGAATGTGCTCATGCTTCCAAACACAGCTAAGGATGAAATTTCTGTGAAGTACACATCACCGCTGAAGCTCTTCGGATACATGGCTTCGGGTACGCCGATTGTGGCTTCTGATTTGCCGTCTATTCGGGAAATTGTCTCAGAGAACGAGGTGTTTTTTGCGGCACCAGATAACCCAGAATCATTTGCGAGTGCGATCAAGGATGTGCTTTCCAAGCCGGACGAGGCGGAGCGTCGCGCAGGCGCGGCGCGCCGCCTCGTCGCGCAATATGATTGGAAACACCGCGCTCGTGCCGTTGTAGATTGGATGCGTTCTATTTCCACGCTATGAAAAACATTTTAAAGAGGATCCTTTCTATGGTGTTGTATGCCACGCGCTCTGTTGTGGCATTTGTTGTACCTCTGCAAGAGGTGTCTATACTGTGTTTTCACTCCATCAGTGATGCGCCGCAAGAGACATCAATCCCGCCGGGACAATTCACGCGTTATCTTGAAGCATTGCGCGCACATGGATTTGCCTTCGTGCGACTTTCCGACATTCTCGCGTGGCACAAGGGCGGCAATGATATTCCGCGCCGCGCTGTGGCGATAACCTTTGACGATGGATACGCGGATGTTGAAACCGCGGCACTGCCAATCTTGAAGCGTTTTAAGGCACCGGCCACGCTTTTTGTTGCCGGTGATGGTGATACTGCGCGAACGCGCCTCGGTAACAGCATTCCGCTCCTTGATGCGACGGCGCTTGCGCGCTTGCGCACGGAAGATCTCGTGACGATTGGGTATCATGGCGCAACACATGCTGATGTGCGCGCCCTCTTCGGCGAGGCACTCGCGCACGAGGTTACGCCGCCATTTCCAGCACGCACATTCGCCTACGCGGGTGGCAATTATTCGCCGGAGGCCGTTGCCGCCGTACGAGCCTCCGGTTATGAAGCGGCCGTGTCCATCAAGTCGACGCTAGTATCTCGTTCGTCCGATTTGTTTCTTTTGCCGCGTTCGGTGATCACGCGAGACATGGCTTCATGGGAAGTGGTGATGCGTGCGAGTAGGGCGGCTTCCTGGTACCGTGCACTCACTCATCTCATATGAATACCATCCCCATCTCGGTAGGCATCTTGACATTCAATTCTGCCAAGACACTGGAGCGTGCTTTGCGTTCTGTGAGCCGGTGCGACGACATTATCATCTGCGACGGCGGTTCTACCGACGACACGCTCGCTATTGCAGAGAGTTTTGGCGCACAGGTCATTGCACAAGACGCGGCATTTCAATATGAAGACGGCCGTTTGAAGGACTACGCGGGCGTGCGCAATCAGATGCTCGCGGCGGCACGGCACCAATGGTTCTTTTATATAGATTCTGACGAGGCCGCTTCCGAGACGCTCATTGAAAATCTCACGCGCATTTCCGAGCATGAGGGTGCGTGTATCGGTTATCGTATCCCGATATGCATGTGGATTGGCGAGCGCATGGTGGAACACTCTTCTAACTATCCAGGCTATCAGTATCGTGTGTTGCGTACCGATCGCGGTATCAGATTTATCAAACCAGTGCATGAGCGGCCCCTGT
>CBFHTW010000027.1:0-5158 GCA_965659025.1 Minisyncoccia bacterium | reverse complement strand
AGGTAAATAGCCCTTGCCGCATCAAGCGAGCCGAGATGGGCGTGAGCATGAGGACGACAAACGCCTCAAGACCATAGAGAAACGCGGCCAAAGGCAACGAGCCGCCGAGCAGACGCACGATGAGTATCCATGCAAATGCGTTGACGAGGGCGAGCGAGACGCGCAACAGTGTGCGATGTATTGCAAACGAGCCGGGCACGTACTCAACCGCGCGCAATGTCATGCACACATGATACCACTACTCTTGCGCGTGAATCGGACACGACATGCCAAACAGGGAACACGCGATGCAGAATCTGGTCACAAAAAGCGGCGCGATCACGATCACTGCATATCCAAGCAGCACGCTTGGGGTACTGTATACGGCCAACCCCGTGTATGGGAACGAAAGCACGCCATCAAGGACGGCGGCGATTACCGCCCAGGTGATGGAATACGGAAGCACATCTTTCCATGACGTTGCGCGCAATGTGGTGGCGGCAGTAAGCGAGATCACGATGAGAACCACGGCAGAAACAAGCGCCGGCGCAAAACCCTGCACAAATCCATAGGTGACGAACACCGATTGCAGAAGGAAAAATAGTGCGTAAATGGTAATGCCCCAGCCAAACAGTGCTCGTGCGTTCATAGGATTGTTGTGTGGCGATTAATACGTACATCATACACCCGCTTCCTTGGCGCAACAGCGCGCGTGGGGAAAGAAATTGGCCCGCCGGATACCATGATCCGGCGGGCCACAAAGTCGCCCTAGGCGACTTCTTCCTGTGCGATTTCCTCGCGGATTTCATCTCGCAGTTTCATCCACAGCTTGCCGAGGTGGTTGACGCCCTTCCAGTCGGCTCCCCGACCCCAGAAAGAATCCTTGAAAGAATCTTCAATGATCGGCATGTCGCCCGAATCAAGAAGTTTCTCCCGAATGAACGGGTGCTGTGTGAGCTTGGCGCGCAGGATCTTCTCCATGACGTCAAGTTTCATTTTGTTCCAGTCGCTCTTCCGCCGCGGGTGATATTTGTGCGCAATCTTTTTTGCGGCGTACGCGGAGCGTGCGTGCAAAATTTCTTCGCGTATCGCCTTGTCGGAAAATTTCGCCGCCTGATACGCATGCTCGGCCGTCGGCCACACGGCGTTGTAAATTTCCACAGCAAATGACGAGAAGTTGGAAAAAAAATACCACTTCCCTTCGTAAAACAGGATCGCGTCCATCGTCCTCTCCCCTTCTAGGTGTGTCCTCAAGTAATATGCCACAACCACACAAAAAGAAAACCACCCCACAGGGAAAACCTGTGGGGTGTCGGTAGTGGCCTGGCCGACTACTCGGCCAAGAGCATGCCGTGATACCAATGGCAACCATGGAGGTGATCATGTATATCGTAGATACGCTCTCCTCCAGAGAACCCTGAGAAGCTGCCCCTCCCTGTCACGTTTGTGTAGATGAGGTCGCCCTCGCGCATATGGTGCGGTCCACGACCTCCCCAAAAACGCGGCTCGGAGTATGCCAAGAGCAAGCACTTTTTGAGAAATGGAAGTATCACTTTCTCATAGCGGCCGCCGTATGACATAAACCACACAGGGGCACCGCGATGCCATATCGTCGTCGTGCCGGCGCTCTTGCCGTTGTCACCGACGTAATATATATCTTTGAGAGAAAAATCACCCTCTGCAAAAGTGATCACTCTGGAGCGGGGAAGTTCCGCGACCGTCGTTTTCTCCGCGTCGCGGGCATATCCTTCTGCCATCGCCTTCAAAAAGAAGGTCTGGGTATTCTCTGCAAACGAGCTCATATGCCCCTCCGTTGGTTGTTTATCCGACCAGCATGATACCACACCTATCTCCCCCTGTCCAATTTTTGCATTCACCCCTCTCAACTGGCATTAAAAACAACTCTCACAAATATCGGACAAAAAACGTTGTGGTCACGAGTCACTAAGTATATTGCTTCGCTTTGCTCGCAATCTACATAAGTGCTCGCGACCCCGCCTTGCCATTTCGCCTGCTGACGAAATATGGCTGTGGCTTCCACAAGCTAAAAATTACAAGCAGTTGTAATTTTCTTGACGCTTGTGGACCCTAGCGGATTCGAACCGCTGACATCCACATTGCAAATGTGGCGCTCTACCAACTGAGCTAAGGGCCCAACTTTTTTGCAAGAAAACGTCGTTCAACCACCGACGTAAAGTATCGTTCGCGTTCTCTCGCGGTATTAAAGGTATCAAACTCCTCAGTATATGCAACAACAGACCATTTTATCCTTGCCATTGTACGGGTGCCCCACCCGATGATCGGCAAGTCTTTTCAGCAGGGCTAGGAAGTTATGAATCGTTTTTCTATTTTACGTAAGAGGTTCCTGTATACTTAATGAGATGCGAAGGCAGGACAAAACATACCGGGCAGTCTTTTGGGATATTGTCATCATCATGTGTAGTATATCCATCGCGATATTGTTGACAAAAAATCATGTCATATTGGCATTAATCGGTAAAAGCCAGGAACTCGGGCATATTGGAAGTTTTATCGCCGGCATACTATTCACATCAATATTCACGACACCGCTCTCTTTTGCGGCCATTAGTGAAATTATTCAAACACAAGGGGTACTGGAAACGGCATTGTGGGCGGCATGTGGCGCTGTCGTCGGAGATCTTGTTATATTTTACTTCATTCGCGACATATTTTCTGAGCACATTAAGACATTACTCTCTCACCAACGGACATTCCGGCGCATCGGACACATATTTCGTAGTCGTCTCTCTGGATTCCTCACTTTTCTTGTTGGCGGACTTATCATTGCGTCACCGCTTCCCGACGAACTGGGCGTAGGATTGCTTGGGTTTTCTCGGATGCGAGAAATATATTTTATTCCGCTTTCATTTGGATTTAATTTTCTGGGCATCCTGTTCATCAGCCTACTGGCACGCTCAGCGATGTAAACGTGCCAAAGTGATAAGGTGTTCTGCAAGCTCGCCCACCGATGAACCCACGGCCGAAAGCATCGCAGGAAACGCGGCGTTCTCATACAGGCCGGGCAGAGCGTTTACTTCCAGAAGCACCGGCCCGCGGCGCGTGAGAATGAAGTCCGAGCGAGAAATGTGAGAGAGACCGAGCGCCTGGTGCGCCTTGCGGGCGACATCGGCGAGAGCTGTCTTTTGGCCGTGTGAGAAAGACGCGGGCACGAGGTGTCTTAACAGTCCTCCCACATGCGCCGCAAAGCTGACATGGGTATCCCCTTCCGGCTTTATTACTTCGGCGGGCGGGAGCACATAGAAGGGCTCTTTGCGAAAATCATCAATCACGCCCACGGTTGCCTCGGGACCAAAGAGAAACTCTTCCACCACGGCCGTGCCATATGCATCTAGCACATCACCTATCGCATCAGGAAGCTCAATCACCGTGCGTGCCACACGGATACCGGAGGATGCTCCTTCGGTAGCGGGCTTTACGATGTACGGCGCGCCGAATGCAGAAAATACCGCCCGCGCCATTTCGCCTGTTGTTAGCTTATTGTGGCGATAGAGTGTTACCGCATGCGGCATGACGATGCCGTGTTCACGCAACAGCTCGCGAGCCTTCGCTTTGTTGAGAGAAATAGCCGCTGGCAAATGCCGCGCGCCGGCATAAGGCACGCCCACCTGCTCAAGAATGCGCTGTACTGTGCCGTCTTCTCCGATACCGCCATGCAGGCCGCTCAATACCACATCCACCTGCTGAAGCGCGCGCGCAGGGGCCATGGGCATGCCGCGCGCATGCCACATCCCGAGCTTGTCAATAAAAATGTCTCGCACGTCGTACGTCTCTTCAGGAAGCGCGGCAATGAGCGCGGCACCCGTCTTTAGTGAAAGGTCGTATTCCTGTGATGTCCCCCCGCGAAGAACGCCGACTGTCGTACGCATCATCCGTAAATTATATCATCCGTCCGCGAAGTTTCCTGTGATATGCAATAGCAAAGCGGTGCGCCTCGGCATTGGCGAGCAGTATATCTTTTTCGTACAAGGAAATGGCTCGTGCATCACCGATCAGGCGCTCCGGCTTGTGCCTGTCGTCTTTCACTACTCCGACAACAGGTGTGCGCATGCCCGCGTTGCGCAGTATACGCATCGCCGTATGAAGCTGGGGCTTGCCGCCATCTACCACGAAGACGCTCGGCAATGGCCATTCGCTATGATTGAACCTGCGCGTGAGAATCTCCCGGAGCGCCGCCACATCGTCATTCGCATCTGTGTGGATCTTAAATTTTCTGTATCCGCTCTTGCGCGGCTCGCCGTCCTCTATCACCACCATCACGCCAACGACACTGCTCCCGGATGTGTGGGCCACGTCGTATGCCTCTATGCGCACCGCGTTTCCCCTGGGACGCGCATCCTTGCGGATAAGAGAGACGTCTCGCACATGCTCAAGAGAGTGAATTTGCCGATGAATGCGCGCGGCCTCCTCAAAGCGTTCGGATTCCGCGGCCTTTTTCATCTCTCGTGCAAGAGAGCGAATGAGCCCCTTGAAATTGCCAGAGAAAAGTTCTTTGACATGTTTGATGGTGTTCCGATATTCTCGCGCCTGCACTTCTTCGCTACAGACACCTGGGCACAAACCGATCTGCGCATTAAAACAGGGTTTTCCAGCGCCAGGCGTACAGGTGTCGCGAAACGGAAAAATCTTACGAATAAGCACCAGCGCTTCTTTGATTGACTTCCCTTCCGGAAACGGCCCAAACGTATCGCGTATATCTTTGGGATTCCATGATTGCAAAAGTTCACGCCCGCGCACCAAAAGCACGCGTGGAAATTCTTCCGCAGTAATGACGACGTGATTGAAGCTCTTGTCGTCTTTTTCGTCCACGTTGTACGGCGGCTGATGCTCTTTGATGAGATGCGCCTCTAGAATAAGCGCCTCCAGTACAGAGCCGGTGGTGCGGTATGACACCGAGGCCGCCTCCGACACCATATGCGCGATACGTCTGCCGCGCGTGAGGTGCAGATCGTGGGCAAAGTAACTGCGCACCCGATCGCGCAGTGAGGTCGCTTTGCCTATGTAAAGTATGTGCTTGCGTGCATCGCGGAAAAAGTACACCCCAGGCCTGTCGGGAAGACGGTGCCGCGCTAAATCTTTTCGTTCCATAACGCCACGATATACGAAAGATTCTGCCGCGGCCAGTTTTGTAAACTGGCCG
>CBFHTW010000026.1:0-5957 GCA_965659025.1 Minisyncoccia bacterium | reverse complement strand
TCGGCGCCACCGCCACAAGCACCTTTGACAGCGCGGGCAACCTTTTCGTCACAGGCACACTTGATGTGACGGGCAAGGCAACATTTGGCGCCGCATCCACCACGCACATAAGCGCAAGCGGCTTCGGATTCTTTGGCACTGCGAGCACAACCAACCTCATCATCTCTGGAGCCACATCGGGGATTTTGCATTCCAGTGTAAACGGCACGATCTCGGCGAGCGCTGTGGACCTCGCCTCATCCGACGTAACGGGCACGCTCACGCAAGGAAAGGGCGGCACCGGATTTTATTCTTACAGCGCGGGTGATATGTTGTACGCCGATGGCACAGGGAATCTTGCAAAGCTTCCAATCGGCAGTCCTGGCAATGTGCTTCAGGTGCAAGCCGGGCTTCCTGCATGGGGAGCGAGCAGTGGCGGCGGAGGTGGCGGCGCGAGCGGCGTGTGGGCAACGACGACCAACAATCTCATCACCTACCCAAACCCCACGTCATTCATTGTGACCATAGGCACAGATGCCACTTCCACCACGAACAGCATCTTGGAAGTCTCCGGTCAGCAGTACATCTCCAGCAAGCTCGGCATCGCCACCACATCGCCTGTTACCGCACTCTCGGTGGGTGGAAACGGCTACCTAACCGGCGGCCTCGGCGTTGGTGTATACAACACAGTCGCAGGCACTCTGCAGACTAGCGGCAACGCTACGGTGGGCGGCACGCTCACCATCGGCTCACTCGGCGGCTTCCTCAAAGCCACCGCAGGTGCAGTCTCCGCACAGTCACAACTCGCACTCACCACTGATGTCTCCGGTATTCTGCCTGTCGCAAACGGCGGTACTGGATGGGGCAACATCACCGCGGACACGCTCCTCACCGGCAACGGCACAGGCGCGCTTGCCACCACCACCGTCGGCTCTTCGCTCCTACTATCAGGTGCGACACTCTCCCTCAACACCGCAAACGCCAACACATGGACCGCACTCCAACAATTCGGTAACGCCTCCACTACCGCGCTCTCCGCATACCGCGCGTACTTCGGCGCCACCGCCACGAGCACGTTTGACAGCGCGGGTAATCTCTCTGTGGCTGGGACGCTTGGCGTTACCGGAAATACCACACTCGCAGGAGCCACCTCCACTTCGCTCGCCGTGACAGGCGTCACATCAGCACTCCACCTTGCCAACGGCACTGGCGGCGTCGTCGCATACACAGGCTCTTCCTGCACCAACCAATTCATCCGCAGTGTCAACGGCGCGGGCGTGGCCACCTGTGCTTCCGTGGATCTCGCGAGCGACGTAACAGGCACGTTGGGTATCGCAAGCGGCGGCACCGCCACCACGACAGGCGGCAACACCAATGGCGTTGAATATTTCAACGGCTCATACATCACCAACAGCGCGCTATTCACCTGGGACGGCATCACACTCTCCACACCGCTCTTTGCCGCTACGCAAAGCTCGGGCACATCCACTATCGCCGCGGGCCAGGGCTTCACCATCGGTGGCTCGCAGTTTGTGGTACAGCAGGGAAGTGGCAACATCGGTATCGGCATCACCTCTCCTACCACCACGCTCTCCGTAGGCGGCACCACCACCATCGCATTCTCACAAACAGACTCCGCCACCGCCGCCACCAACCCCCGCGGCGCCACCTACCTCGGTCTCGGCGGCCAGGAGTACAACCCCAACAGCTACCGTCTCATCGGCTTCGGCTACAACAACGCCCTCTCCACCAACTACTACCCGGCGTACATGGGCTACACCGAGACCAACTCCACCGGCCAAACACAAGGAGACCTCCTCTTCTTCACCCGCAACACCACCCTAGGCACCGCCTCACCCACAGAGCGCCTGCGCATCACAGCATCCGGCAACATCGGAATTGGCACCACCACCCCCGCCACCACGCTCTCAGTACAAGGCAACCAGTACACCTCCGGCACTGCATTCTTCGGCGGAGCTGTCACAGCCACCTCCACCTTCACCACTACCGCCACGTCAGCCAACACCTTCCCATTCGCTTCCACCACTGCCATCACTTCCGCAACAGCATCAACCACCGCACTCAACGTCTCCGGCACCACCATACTCCAATCCATCACTGCTTCCTCGCTTCTCTACAACAACGCGTCACAGCAGGTGGGGGCCGCCACTGTTTCAGGCGCATCAGGCATCAGTTTTGCCGCAGGCACGCTCTCTCTTTCCGCAATTCCAAACACGAGTCTTGCAAATTCCACAATCAGCGGAGTCGCTCTCGGTGGTACTCTTTACTCACACGCACACGACAGCACATTGACCGGCACGAGCTACAACGGTTCCGCGGCAGTCTCTGATTGGGGATTGAACCTCGCCAATGCCAATACCTGGACCGCGCTCCAGAGTTTTGCAAACGCCTCCACCTCCGCGCTCTCCGCATACCGCGCGTACTTCGGCGCCACTGCCACGAGCACGTTTGACAGCGCGGGCAATCTCTCGGTGGTATCAAATGGACTGACCGTGGGTACCAACCAACTCCTCGTCTCTGGCGGCAATGTGGGAGTGGGCACCACCTCGCCATGGGCCGCGCTCTCTGTTTCCACGCCGGCCCAGCAGAATGGTTTTATTCCGCTTTTCAGCGTCGCAAGTACCACTAACACCTCACTCTTTACAGTGCTGGGTAATGGGAGTGTGGGGATTGGTACCATTTTGCCGGCGGCGGCGCTGCATGTAATAGGTTCTATTTATATGGACACTGCGATAGATACGAACACCATAATGCGTATACGCCGACAAAGCACAGAATATGGCGCGTTGTACAACCTCGCCTCAACTAATGACTTGCACCTGCGAGCTTCACATGCGAGTGGTAAGCTCCTGCTTTCCGGTGGGGGCGATCTCACCGGTCACCTAGTGATTGACTCGACGGGTTTTGTCGGCATCGGCACCACCACCCCAGGCTCACTTCTTTCCATCGGCAACACCACTGGCTGGAACTTCTACGACAACGGCACCACCACCTCATACGCAAAAGGTATTGATCTGAAAAACGGCGGGTGCTTCGCAGTAAACGGCACCTGCATCGGCGGAGGCAGTGGCACCAACTACTGGACTCTCTCCGGCAGTAACCTATACAACAACTCCGGCACCAACGTCGGCATCGGGACGACGACGCCAGGCTACAAACTCACTCTTGGCAATGGTACCGAAAACGCGGGCCTCTATATTTCCGGGGGTTCAGGCGGTCTTGATAGCAATGCACGCCCGACGACAGACACCGCACAATTGCGTCTCGGACGTGTAGGTGTCTCAGATGGTGGAGGTATTGAATTTAACCTTTCTCCCAGCGGAAGTGGATATGGATGGAAAATCAATGCTCCCGACGCCGATTCGCGGACAGATCTCCGGTTTTTCAACCGCAACAACAGTGCCACATGGAGTGAGAAGTTTACGATACAAGGAAGTACAGGATATGTCGGCATCGGGACGACGACGCCGTTTCGCCTCCTCTCGCTCACTGCCGCCGTCTCCACGGCGCAAACAGCCATCGCCTACGACACCACCAACAACACCGACATACTCACCTCAAGCGTGGGCGACCTCTTCGTGTATCCGAGCGGCAACGACGCGCTGTTCAATAATAGTAACCTCTGGGTATGCACCGGTGGCTCCGGTGCCACAAACGGGTGTCCATCTGGTACGCCATCCGGTTTCGGCAATCTCATTGTAGAGACGGCGCTCGGCGTGGGCTCATCCACGCCGTTTACCGCGCTCGCGCTTGGTGCCAACATGTCTATCGTAACGACAGAAAAAGCGCTCACCGACGGCGCGACGATCGCGATTGACTGGAAAAACGGCAACCAGCAGGTGGTAACGCTCGGCGGCAACAGGGCAATTACCTTTTCCAATTATATTCCCGGCTCCACTTTGCGCCTGGTGCTCTGCCAAGACGCCACCGGCTCGCGTACCATCACCTCATGGCCGGCGGCTGTGCTCTGGAGCGGCGGCTCGGCGCCCACGCTCACCACCACGGCCAACAAGTGCGATGTGCTTACTTTGCTCACCACGGCGGCCACCGGCACCGTGCGCGTGCTTGGCTCATCGGTGCTCAATTTCTAATACACCCTATGGAGTCTCTCATACGCACATCACCATGAAAAAACAACATAACAACTTTGCCTTTATAGATAGTCAGAATGTCAATCTGGCTATACGCGAACTTGGGTGGAAGTTGGATTGGCGGCGCTTTCGCGTGTATTTGCGCGAGAAGTACGGCGTCACAAAAGCGTTTCTTTTTATTGGGTTCGTTGAGGGGAACAATGAATTGTACACTGCCCTGCAAGATGCAGGATTCCTCTGCGTATTTAAACCGACATTGACATACAAAGATGGAACAACAAAAGGAAATTGCGATGCCGAGCTCGTACTGCACGCGATGGTGGAATATCCAAATTACGAAAGAGCGATTATTGTGACAGGCGACGGCGACTTTTATTGCTTGGTGAAATATCTGATTGAGAAAGAAAAATTTCAGACTTTGATTATTCCAAATAGAAACAAGTTTTCTGCACTACTGAAATTCAAGATATTTCGTCCGTATCTCAGATCTATGAATGAACTTGAAATATTGTTGGCTTATAAAAAGAAAAGGCCCCACAAGGACGGAACCTTGTAGGGGTATCTCTTCCGTTGGTGATACACATATATGCTACCAATCACACATAAAAAGTCAATGAAGTTGTCTTGGGCTCTGGAGAGACAATGGCGGCTGTTTATAGCGCTTGCGATTGTGTGCGCGTTTGGAGGATATGCGTGGCAGTTTGCCACTGGATTGCCAACGGCGAACGCCGCGGCGACAACTATTTTTCTCACCTCTGGCACAAGCTGGACGGTGCCGAGCGATTGGGATTCTACTAATAATACGATTGAGGTAATCGGCGGTGGAGGGAGTGGGCGTTGCTATATTAACCCTGGCGGCGCCGGTTCTTGGCAAAAATCAGCTGGAGGAGGAGGCGGCGGCTACTCTAAAGTAATGAATCTATCCCTTACCCCAGGAGCATCAGTGACATATGCTGTCGGTGCTGGAGGATCCGCAAAGACAGCAACCAGCGACGGCAGCGCTGGTGGTGATACATATTTCAATAACACAAGCTGTGCGGCGGCTTCGGCATGCGCGAAGGGTGGTGGCGGCGGTACAAATGGCACTGGTGGTGCCGGCGGTGCCGCTGCGAGCGGTGTTGGTACGATAAAATATAGCGGTGGTCGCGGTGGCAATAGTTCCGCCAGTGTTATGAATGCTTTGGGCGGTGGCGGCGCAGCTGGCCCAAATGGCAACGGAAATAATGGTGTAGATTCTAGTAGTAGTACGGCTACTGCCGGTGGTTCCGGCGATGCAGGATTGGGCGGCTCTGGCGGTTCTGGTTCCACCACGGGAAATGGCGGAAATGGCGTTGCAGGTACTGAGTTTGATGCCACGCATGGTAGTGGTGGTGGGGGTGGTGGTAGCACATACTACGTCTCCGGTGCCGCTAATATATATGCCGGTTCCGGTGGAAATTACGGTGCTGGCGGCGGTGGACTCAATACTGTTCTTGGTGATGGTGATTCCGGTGTTAAAAGTTCCGGTGCAGGTAAAAATGGCATTATCGTCATCACGTACACACCCGCAACCACTGCCGGTGGTAGCTCTTTCCTCATGGGCATGGAATTTTGATATATGAAATCACTCACGCACATCATTCGTATTAGTTTATTGATCGGTGTGTGTGTTGTAATTTTTGCGCTGCCGCTTGTGGTGCGACCGTATCGCGTGCTTGGCGGCTCTATGTACCCCACACTTGAAAGTGGGCAGATTGTGGTGATTGAGACATTCTCGCAATATCTGCTCGGCCCCACGCGCGGGGAGATTATGGTGCTTCGCAATCCGCACAAAATGTGGGAGGTAGACATCAAACGAGTGATAGGGCTCCCAGGGGAAACGGTACA
>CBFHTW010000025.1:0-6324 GCA_965659025.1 Minisyncoccia bacterium | reverse complement strand
TTACCAAACTTCCGTAGTACACCAGAAAAACGAGAATAACATCTCTACGGGCACGAAATTTTTCTGCTGAAAAATTTCTCCTGTTCACGCCCTGCCTGCCGGCAGGCAGGCGTCGCGCTCACAAGTCCCTACAAGGTGTTATTCGCGTTTTTCCTTATGTTTAACGCCTACTCTCAAATGCGCTTCGGATAGTGTCCGGATCCGCGTACTCAAGTTCGCTCCCTGTAGAGAGGCCGCGGCCAAGCGATGTAACTCGGATGTTGTGCGCGTGTGCAAGCTCTGAAAGTAGATCGCGCACCTGTGCCGCCGTGGTGTCTCCCTCCGGGTTGGCAGGGAAGGCCAGAATAATTTCAGTGAGTCCTTTCGGCAGTATTTCAGAGACGCGCCGCAGGAGCTCTTTCTCGCGCAGGTGCGTCTTTTTATCAGCGGCGAGCGACACGAGGCCGCCGAGTACAAAGTATCGTCCGCGATACGTACCGCTTCTCTCAAAGGCGGAAAGGTCGGTGTCTGACGTCACCACGACGAGCGTGTGGTCGTCGCGCCGCGTATCGGTGCACAGCTCGCATTCGCGAGCGCCGTCGCCATGGAAGCGCATACAGGATTCACATCGGCTGATAGAGTCGGCGAGCGCGGTAATGGCGTGTGCAAGGGCGCGGCGCGACGAAGCGGAAGAGCGCAAGAGAAAATGCACGAAACGCTGTGCCTGGCGCGGGCCAATACCCGGAAAGCGCTGAAACATTTCGGCGAGCGTCTCTATAGAATCCATAGGCGAGTATTAGAACGGAGCGACTTCTCCCTGTGTTTGGGATGCAAAGTCTCCGAAGTCGTTATTTTCTACAGGCAAGAATGTCGTCTTCTCCGCGTCAAAGAACAGCTCCACCTTGCCCACGGGGCCGTTGCGGTGTTTTTCCACAAGAATCTCGGCGATGTTGGGGCGGTCGGAGTTGTCGTTCATTTTGTCTTCGCGGTGAATAAACATCACCACGTCGGCGTCTTGTTCTATGGAGCCGGAATCGCGCAAATCGGAAAGGCGAGGGCGGCCGCGACGCTGTTCTACCGCGCGGGAGAGCTGTGAGAGCGCGAGCACGGGCACATTGAGCTCGCGCGCCATACCCTTAAGGGAGCGTGATATCTCTGTCACTTGCTGTACGAGAGAGTCGGCGGCGCGCATGTTGGTCGGTGTAATGAGCTGGAGGTAGTCCACAATGATAAGACCGAGCTCTTTTTCCATTTTGAGGCGGCGGGCGATTGAGCGCATGGTGAGCACTGTGGCGCCCGGCTTGTCGTCTATGTAGATAGGCGCTTCGGAGAGGCGAGAGATGCCTTCCTGCAACTTCGCGTACTCGTCGTCGCCGCGGATTTTGCCCGTGCGCAGTTTCCATGAGTTCACTCGGGATTCAGCGGCGAGCATGCGATCCACCAACTGCTCGGAGCTCATTTCAAGAGAAAAGATGCCTACTGAAGTGCCGTGCTTGACCGAGCTTTGCCGAGCGATATCCAACGCAAGCGCGGTTTTACCCATGGAGGGACGCGCCGCGAGAATGATGAGGTCGGACTTTTGGAATCCTGAAAGCATGGTGTCCAGCGCGGGGAAGCCAGTGGGCACGCCTCGCAATGCCCCCTCGTGTTTTTGCAGTTTCTCCAAGCGATCCCACGCGTCGCTGAGGGACTCTTTAATAGTGGTGAAATTGCGGAGCATCGGCGCGTTGGACACGGAAAAGATCTCCGCCTGTGCCTCATTGAGCACTTCTTCTATCTCACGGTCTTCCTGAAACCCGAGTTCGCCGATCTTACTTGCCGCGTCTATAAGCGCGCGGAGCACGTATTTGGTCTGCACCACTTGCGCGTAGTGTCGTGCCGCGCCCGGAGAGGCCGCGGAGCCTACGAGCTCGGAGAGGTACGCGGCACCGCCGATGTCTTTGAGCTGTTTGCGCTCTTTTAATTTTGTGGAGAGGGTAACAAGATCTATCGGCTCACCCTTGCTGTACAGGCCGAGCATCGCGTCAAAAATCGTGCGGTGTTTGCCCGCATAAAAAGAATTCACTCCGACGACGTCGGCTACTTCGTACATGGCTCCAGAATTGAGCATAAGCGCACCCAAAAGTGCACGCTCCATATCTAGATCCTGCGGGGGAATGCGCGCCGTGCCTGTGGTCATGTCCGCATCGTATCACGCGTCCGAGTAGCGTGCTGAAACGCACAAGCGACAAGATGGTGGATACCAGGTGTATTTCGTGTGGAAAGCTCCGAAAGCCCCCTGGACTGGACAAACGTGGTGCTTTCTGATACACATAAAGCAACCTTTATCAATATTCGTCAAATAGCCCCGTTACCTATGCCTATCAATCTGTCGTTTTCGCCAAAACAGTTCACCAAAGAGCTTCTCTCCGGCCTGCCGGAGCGCTCTCGCAAGGTGCTTATGGACCGCTTCGGGCTCTCTTCGGGCGGGGAGCGCCGCACGCTTGAATCCATTGGCGACGAGTACAGCATCACGCGCGAGCGTGTGCGACAGATTGAAAACCATGCACTTCAGCTGGTGCGCGCTTCTGAAAGCTACATCTCCGGCAAGTCGCACTTGGACGATCTCAAGCGCGCTTTGCACGAGCTCGGCACCGTGCTCGCAGAGGAAACACTGCTTGCGGAAATCCCAGGCACGCCAGCCGAGCGTAACCACGTGGTCTTTTTGCTCACTGTGGGGCATCCGTTTATTGAGGCGCGTGAAGACGCGCATTTTGCCCACAGGTGGCACGCCGATCAGCAGCTCGCCGAAAAGGTGGAGCGCGCGCTCGCCTCTCTCTACGAGGGCACCGACGAAGACACGCTTCTTTCCGAGCCGGAATTTTTGGATCGTTTCGCTAAGGCTCTCAAAGCAGAGGGGGTGAAAGGCAAGCCAACAGAAGTGCTTGTGCGCTGGTTGCAAATCTCAAAACGCATCGGTAAGAATCCGCTTGGCGAGTGGGGTCGCGCCTCATCGCCACACGTGCGCATCAAAAACACGCGCGACTTCGCCTATCTCACACTCAAGCGTCATGGTTCTCCAATGCACTTTTCGGAAGTGGCGCGCGGCATCAAGAAACTCTTTGGCCGCACCGCACACCCGGCTACCACACACAACGAGCTCATCAAGGACAAGCGCTTTGTGCTTGTCGGCCGCGGCTTGTACGCGCTTACCGAGTGGGGCTATGAGCCCGGCATCGTGCGCGACGTCATCGCCGGCATCTTGCGCCGCGAAGGACGACCGCTCACGCGCGAAGAAATCATTGAGCGCGTAAAGCGCGAGCGCTATGTCAAAGACGCGACCATCACCGTCAACCTCCAGAACTCAATGTTCACGCGCACACAGGACGGGCGTTACGCACTCGCCGCATAAGGCGAAGTTTTAGTGATAGAATACGGGCGTGGAAAGTTTTGTATCTTGGCTCGGCGGCTTCGGCATTTCCAAGGGCGGCACATTGGTCGTCATATTCATCGCCGCATGGGCGATGCTTGCCTTTTTGGTGCCGGGGATATTCGGTATCGCGTTTAGTTGGTTTTTGCTTTCGGTGCCGCTGTGGCTGCCGTTTGTACTCGCCATCTTTCTTTGGAAGGCGTGGATCGCGTATGTGCGCGCGCTGTACATCGCATCGCAAGAGCACATCTTGCTGGAAGTGCGCATTCCTCGCGAGATCATGAAGTCGCCGCGCGCGATGGAGCTTTTCTTTACCGGTATCAATGTCGGACCGGGTGAAGCGCTCTTTACGCAGAGGTGGTGGCTGGGCCAAGTGCGCCCGTGGTGGTCGTTTGAATTGGTTTCCATCGGCGGGGAAATACATTTTTACATTTGGACGCGCAAGGGCCTGAAAGATCTCATAGAAATGCAGCTCTACGCGCAATATCCGGAGGTGGAAATATTCCAGGTGGAAGACTACGCGGCACGTTTTCCGTACGACCGTACCAAGTACGGCATCTGGGGCTGTGAGTTTAAACTTTCTAAATCCGATGTGTATCCGATCAAAACATATATTGATTACGAACTTGATAAAGACCCCAAAGAGGAATTCAAAATTGATCCGATTGCACATGTCTTTGAGCTCTTGAGTTCTATAAAACCGGGCGAACAGATGTGGTTTCAGATTATCGTTCGTCTCAACAAAGATCGCGGGAGTCGTAAAGAAGGGAAGTGGTTTGAGTATGAATCGCGGTGGGCGGAAGAAGGAAAGAAAGAGATAGAGAAAATTCGTGAGAAGGCGCGCATGAAGTACAAAGATAAAGAAGGCAAGGAGGTAGAAGGGCTTCCGATGCCGACCTCGGGGCAGATAGATCAGATCAAGGCCATTGAGCGTAGTTTGGGCAAGCCCGCGTTTGATACCGGTATTCGCGGTGTGTACATCGCGCAGGAGGGTTCATTCCGTGTTATCAACATCACGGGCCTGCTAGGGGTGTTTAAACAGTTTGGCTCCGGGCATCTCAACGGCTTTGGAGTGCTTAATCGCGGACTCGTATCTATATCGGGGTATCCATGGGAAGATTTCCGCAATATTCGCCAAAACAAAATGAAGCAGGAACTTATGGACGCGTACCGCCGTCGTTCGTGGTTTCATCCGCCGCATGATATGCCGCATTTTGTGTTGACTTCCGAAGAGCTGGCCACCATATGGCGCTTCCCAAGCAGTACCGTCAAATCACCGGGTCTGCGCCGCGCGACCGCGGCAAAGGCGGAGGCACCTCCTAACCTTCCTGTATAACGTATGCCCACGAGTCCTACACAACGCTTCATTGAGGCCGCGGCGCGCGATCTTGAGCTTACCAAGGAGAGAATGCGCGAGAGGTGGCAGAAACACGCCAACCGCCGGAGCTCGCTCATTGTACTTGTATTGGCTGTGGTGTGCGGAATTGCATACTACCAGTACATCCGCCCACCGGAGCGGTTTCCCGAAAATATGCTCATCACAGTGGAGGAGGGTATGCCGCTCTCTGCGGTGGCGCAGGCCCTGCAGGAAAACAACACCGTGCGCTCCGCGGAGGCATTGCGAGTGGCCGTGGTGCTCCTCGGTGGAGAGAAAAAAGTGCACGCGGGAGACTATCTTTTCAAAGAGCCTAAAAATCTTATCGCCGTAGCGCATGCACTCATCGTGGGTGCGTACGGACTTGAGCCTATTAGGATTCGTGTTCCTGAAGGCGCGACTGTCGCGCAAATGGCGCGCATGTTTGGCACACAGCTTGAACGTTTTAATAAACAACGTTTCCTCACCGAAGCTGGCCCACACGAAGGGTATCTTTTCCCCGACACCTACTTTTTCCTTCCCAATGCCACCGACGAGACGGTCATGAAAACGATGCGAAGCAATTTTGATATGCAGATGGCTTCTATTGCGGAGAAGGTAGTAGCTTCCGGACATTCGGAGGAAGAGATAGTGATTATGGCGTCTATTCTTGAACGCGAGGCGTACAACACAAAAGATCGTCGGATGATTGCCGGCGTGTTGTGGAATCGCATCAAAAAAGAGATGAAGTTGCAGGTGGACGCGACGTTTGTGTACACGCTTGGAAAAGGCTCGTTTGACCTCACCATGAAAGACCTCCGCCATGACGAGCCGTACAATACTTATGTAAACACCGGGCTTCCACCGGGAGCAATCGGCAACCCTTCGCTTGATTCGCTTCTTGCCGCGGCAGATCCGATTCCAAACCAATACCTCTTCTATCTTGCCGATAGCAATGGCGTCACGCACTACGCAAAGACGTACGCGGAACACCTGCGCAACAAGGCAAAATACATCGGGACGTGATAGGGTAGCGACATGAAGGGCAGAGTTTTCGTGGGGCTCTCCGGCGGCGTGGACAGCGCCGTTTCTGCCGCGCTTTTGCAGAGAGACGGGTACGACGTAACTGGCGTGTTCATAAAAATTTGGCAACCGGAATTTACAGAATGCACCTGGCGAGAAGACAGGCTCTCTGCTATGCGTGTAGCGGCGTATCTCGGTATGCCATTTCGCGAGGTGGATCTCTCCGACGAATACAAGCGTATGGTGGTAGACGGCATGCTTGCCGAATATACGGCGGGGCGCACGCCAAATCCGGACATTGCCTGTAATGAGTATGTGAAGTTTGGGGCGTTTTTCGCGTGGGCGCGGGGCGAGGGTGCCGAGTATGTGGCAACGGGGCACTATGCGCAGATTGTGCAAGACGGAACACGCTACGCGCTTGTGCGCGGTACCGACCCGGAAAAAGATCAGTCGTACTTTCTCTCGCGTGTGGGCGTGGATGTCTTGCCGCATGTACTGTTTCCCATCGGCGGATACACAAAACAAGAGGTACGAGCGCTTGCGCGTTCATTTGGCCGTC
>CBFHTW010000024.1:6644-6919 GCA_965659025.1 Minisyncoccia bacterium | reverse complement strand
ACCTTTTCTTGGTCTCCCTCGTTCTCTAGTTGTCGACTCTAAGCCGAATCGCTCGACCATGCGTTCGGTCCATTCCATGGTACCAAACGTGGTAAACGGTGTCAGGCACCTTTTCTTCTTTGGCGGACTAGATTCGAGCGCGAAGCGCACAACTCTGTTCTTTAAGAAAAGAAAACGACCCCGGAGCATCTGCATGCACCAGGGCCAGTGAGCGAACACGCCGCGAGCGACTACGCGGCGACGGCGAGACCTTCGACCTTCGCGGGGTCGAGAGC
>CBFHTW010000024.1:0-6634 GCA_965659025.1 Minisyncoccia bacterium | reverse complement strand
AGAGCGCTGCCGCCCTTCGGGAACAGCGTCGTGTGCTCGCCGTTGTAGAAGCAGCTGAAGTGGATCCTGCCGTCGCCGATGTCGGAAGCCGGATAGATCGAAAGGCCGATGGCGTACTCATTCGGCTCATCCTTCTTCCAGCCGCCGTCGGCCATCTTCGCCATCCAGCGCGGCTTGATCTTGAGGTCGCCGTAGTTGTCGAGCTGCGTGCCGGGCCACGACGAGGGATCGCCGTCGGTGACTTCGATCGTCTCGATCTCGCCCCGGTAGAGGTAGCCTTCCTTCTGGTTCTGGACCTCGAACTGACCGCCAACGAAGCGTTGGAGGTCTGCGGTTGTGAGCTTCATCGTTTTCACTCCGGTTGATCAACGGAATGGCTGCCGAAAGAGAGCAACCAAAAATACCATAACACGAGATTGCCCTTGATGCAAGCCCGCGCTCAAAAAATAAGTAATCGAATTTTTTGTCTTGTATGCGTAAAAATTTTCTTTTCCCGAATGCAAATTTGCCCGAGAAGCCAATACGCGCGAGCCGCCGAGCGTAGCGAGGCGGCGAGCTCTGACTTACGTGTTTCTCTAGTGTGGAAACTAATGAATGACGTTAGAACCTCTTTGTTGGAACTCGATGATATAGCGTATATAAAAGGTTTTCAAGAATGCGTAAAAACATTTGAATCGAGTGTTGTCTAGGTGACCTGCCTGCCGGCAGGCAGGGATACGTGGAAGAAGTTAGAACCTACTGAAATAAAAGTGGAATTCAGCTACAATTCATATCATGATACGGCCATGGTATTCATTTACATTGGAGGAGACGTTCGAGAAGCTCAAGAGTTCGGAGCGAGGTCTTTCTCTTGAGGTAGCAAGCGAACGTCTCAAACAATACGGCGCAAACAGCCTCCCTGAAGAAAAGCCGCACTCCAAACTGCGACTCTTTTTAAGCCAATTTCAAAGCCCGCTCATATATATCCTCCTTGCGGCAAGCGCAGTCATTTTTGCCATGGGCGAGACCATAGACGGCTCGATTATTCTTGCTGTACTTTTATTCAACGCCATTGTCGGCGTCATTCAGGAAGGCAAAGCTCAAAACACACTCCTTGCTCTAAAGAAGTTTACAGAAACTAATGCAACCGTTCTCCGTGAAGGAAAGGAGTTTATTATTCCTGATCGCGAGGTTATTCCTGGTGACATCCTCATTCTCCAAGAGGGGGAGCGAATCCCGGCTGATGCTCGAGTTATCCTTTCCCAGAGCCTAAAAATAGATGAGGCGTCCCTTACCGGAGAATCAGAGCCGATATACAAAAACACTGATGTCCTTCTGCGCGACGGTTTGCCTACGGCGGACCAAAAGAACATGGTTTGGAAAGGGACTCACGTTGTTTCCGGGAATGGCCGAGCAATCGTCGTAGCAACTGGTCTCGGAACGGTAATCGGTGGAATTGCAAAACAGATTTCAACCATTGATACAGAAACTCCGCTCAAGGCAAACATTCGTTATCTCTCACGGGCGATTATTGTCACTGTCGCCGTGGTCAGTGGAATTCTTTTCACTGTTGGCATACTTTCTGGCCATTCAGTCAAAGAAATGTTTACGACCGTTGTTTCTCTTTCCGTTTCAATCATTCCCGAAGGACTTCCGATTGTTATGACCCTCGTGCTTGCGACAGGCGTCTGGCGCATGTCGAAGCGAAATGCGCTTGTGAAAAAACTGCAAGCGGTCGAGGCGCTCGGACAAGCACGAGTGATTGCGGTGGACAAGACGGGGACCATCACTAAAAACGAACTTGTCATTCGCAAAGCATGGGCGGGCGGTAATTTATTTGAAATTGGTGGCATCGGATATGAACCGAAAGGAGAAGTTGCATTTAATAAGAACATCGTTAATTTAACAAACCATGATGAACTTTTATATTTAGGAAAAACCGCCTCACTTGTCGCTAGCGCTCGGCTCTCATACGCCGAAGAGGCGAAGGAGTGGCGTATTGCTGGAGACCCGACCGAGGCTGCCATGCTCGTTTTTGCCGAGAAAACAGGCTTTCATAAAGATGACATTTTGCGAGAGTCACCTCTTGTTTCAGAAATTCCTTTTGACTACAGATTGAAATACCACGCCACCGTCCATCAAACTGGCGAGAGTCATCTCTTAACGGTTGCCGGTGCTCCGGAAACAATCCTTGCGCTTTGCACCGATATTAGACGTGACGGAAAGAATCATCCACTTTCAAAAAACGAAAAAGAAGAACTTGAAGCGACATTTATCCGCATGTCCGAAGAGGGACTCCGCGTTATAGCTGTTGCAGTTCGCCATGAGGCACCGAAACAGTTAAAAACCGAATCAGTCCACTCACTTTCTTTTGTAGGATTCTTTGGAATGCAAGATATGCTCCGGCCTGAAGTGAAAGGGGCAATGCAACGAGCAAAGGAAGCGGGCATCAGAGTGGTGATGATTACGGGGGATCATAAAACAACGGCACGTGCTATAGCCAAAGAGGCGGGTATATATCAAGAGGGAGATACGGTTCTGACCGGAGACGAAATTGAAAAGATGTATGATGCCGAACTTGCCAATAAGCTGGCAAGCACAACTGTTTTTGCCAGAGTGACACCGGAACACAAGATGCAGATCATCAATGCCTACAAAAAGCGCGGTGAAATTGTCGCGATGACGGGAGACGGGGTTAACGACGCGCCGTCGCTTGTTGCCGCTGACCTCGGGGTTTCTATGGGCAAAATCGGTACAGAAGTTGCGAAAGAAGCTTCAGACATAGTTTTACTCGATGATAATTTCGGAAGTATCGTTTCGGCAATTGAAGAAGGCAGGAGTATATACAAGACGATAAAGAAAGTCATTCTGTATCTTTTCTCTACTAGTGCCGGAGAAGTGCTTGTGATTTCAGTTGCTCTTTTTCTTGGATATCCACTACCGATTCTTGCGGCTCAGATTATCTGGCTTAACTTTGTGACTGACGGATTTCTTGATGTAGCTCTGGCCATGGAGCCAAAAGAAGAGGGGTTATTGTCCGGGAAATTTGAACATCCAAAAAAGTACATTGTCGATTCGCTCATGGTTCAAAGAATGGCAGTCATGGCAGTACCTATGATGATCGGAACTCTTTTTCTATTCAGCCAGCACTTTGAAACTGATATTGCTAAGGCATGGACGATATCACTCACCGTGCTCGCAGTGTTTCAATGGTTCAATGCTTGGAATTGTCGCTCGGAAAACAAATCAATATTCAGCATGAATTGGTTCTCAAACAAATATCTAGTCGGCGCAACTTTGATAGTTATTGTGCTCCAAGTAGCGGCTATATACATGCCGGTCATGCAGAAGATTCTTCGCACCGTGCCACTTGAACTTTCGGAGTGGCTTATCATTATACCGGTTGCCACTTCTATAATTGTTGCGGAAGAATTACGGAAGCTTCTTTATCGGAGAAGATTTCAACTTAAGAATGCTTGATTGTTTTTGTTTAGATTAAACACCGATATAAATAAAAATACCTCATTTCTGAGGCATTTTTATTCTTCCATATCGTTCCATGTCGGTGGAAACTAATGAATGACGTTAGAACCTCTTTGTTGGGACACGGTGATATAGCGTATATAAATGGTTTTCAAGAATGCGTAAAAACATTTGAGTCGAAAGTTGTCTAGGTGAGATACGTGGAAGAAGTTAGAACCTTAGTGATACAATATAAGTATGGAGATGGAAATTTCAATCTTTTTTGCCAAACTTTGGGGGAGTTTTTTTGTTATTTTTGGTCTCCTTTTCATTATTGTCAGACAGCTGGGGCGGACTATCGAGATGACCGAGGACAGAGTGTTTGTGATCTCTACTGGCTATATCTTGTTACTCATGGGACTTGTAACGGTCATTTTGCACAATGTATGGGTGTGGGGCTGGCCGCTTGTCATCACCGTTATTGGCTGGTCCACTCTCCTGAAGGGGGTGGGGAAAACAGGGTTCCCAGACCTCATCCATCAGCAAGCGCAACGATTCAAAAACAGACAATGGCTCAGTGCATTTCTATTGCTCATTTTGGGCGCGTGGCTTTTGTGGGTTGGATTTTAATGTAGTTCAAAAGACCCCTCCTCGTTGTTGGAGGAGAGCTTTTTATTCTTCCACATCGTTCTATGTCTGTGGAAACTAATGAATGACGTTTTAACCCTGACTCGGAATAGAATGATCTCAGATTTTCCTTTTAGTATCAGCCCAGAGTGACAATATGCCCAAGGCTAAGAAGAGTGCAACCTCTATCCA
The DNA here is from genome assembly GCA_965659025.1 of Minisyncoccia bacterium. Lineage (GTDB taxonomy): Bacteria > Patescibacteriota > Minisyncoccia > Phycocordibacterales > UBA2100 > CBFHTW01. Next base: position 2,374 of record CBFHTW010000024.1, on the reverse strand, counting down.
GCTCCGCCTTTGAAATGCTTGAAAGAGCGCCGTTCCAAAAAAGATTATGAATACTTAAGGCTGATGAATTTATATTTTCCCATATTTGTATTCTACACCTTTTCAGTTTACCAAATACCCGGACCATCTCCTTCCAAATACCATTTGTTATTAATATTCACTAATTTAATTATTTCACCGGATTTTAGTAAGCAGTCAGCTGACGCTTCAGTCCGATTCGAGGTTGAAATGCAATTTCGGAAATCAGCGTAGTTTTCAAAAGTACTATGCGCTTTTTCTAAGTATAAAACCCAATATGTTCCAGCGGAAACGGCAAAGGCGCCAATAATACCTATAATGATGAGCAGCGCTTTTTTAGACATATTATACATAATACCTTAACTAGTTTCCTTAACTAAATAGTTACAGAGGTAAATCGTTTACATAGTGTTCAAGCCACCAGTACTTAGAAAGCGTCTCTCTAAGACTATCAGCTTTGGATGATACTTCTTACAAATAAAAACACCCCATTTCGGGGGTATTTTTATTCTTCCATATCGTTCTACGTCGGTGGAAACTAATGAATGACGTCAGAACCTCTCTGAGGCAAAACGAAAATATGCTGCATATAAACGCTTTTGTAGAGTTTGCAAAAACATATGGAGAAGGTTTGTCTAGCCCAGATCGCGGGAAGAGAGTAGAACCTACCCAAAAAAGTAATCAGAATCCTACGCGATGAAAGCGGAGAGGAAAGTAATAGGAACTATTAGCTAGATAAAAAAGAACCCCACTGTCATGGCCTGCATATCGCTGGCGCTAAGTGGGGTTCTACGTGGGAATTATCATCAATTCCTCCTATGTTTGGGTTTCAACGCTTGCTGAAGTTCTTATCGACGATGGTTGTCCTGTCTGCGTCCGACAGTCCATTCTTCGACAGAGCTTCACGCAACTGCAGCAGGTTAGCGATCAAGCGACCGCCGCCTTTGTCTTTCTTCTTCTGCATACCACGCTCGTGAGCGATATTGATAATCTGCTGCGCGAGGGAAGGCTGCTGGAGAAGGAGCTTCCGAGCTTCCCGACGAAACTGATCGGACGAATTGGATTCGCGGAGGATTCCAAGTCGCTTTTCCGTTTCGTTCGCACTTTTGCGAAGCTTTGCGGCGTTCGCCTCAGCGAGGAGTTGCTCGGTGGCTTCAGACTCGCGAAATTGACGTTCCGAGAGCAGACCTGCGCTTCGCAGGGCATGCTTGAGATCAGGCATGTCTCACCCTTTCAGTTATGGAGAGCGTTGTGCTGTCCAATTAACAGTTTATCACAAATGGGCTAGTTTGTCAATAGCCCGGTAGAACCTTCATTTCGTAATGACACGCATTACACGATATGGAAGAACGTGAATAATATATACCGATGTGGTCTACGCTTGAAATAGCTCGAACCTGCCGCGCCGCCGAGGTGGCGGGCGGCGGCGCGGCCTGCCTGCCGGACAGGCAGGCGCATCCGGCGCAAAAGATGCCGGACGCGGCGAAGCCGCTCCGCTGACAATATCACTTCGACTTCGCTCAGTACAAGCAAATTTTTCCCTGCATGCGCAGGCAGGTTTGGCGGACTAGATTCGAGCGTGCGAAGCGCACAACTCTGTTCTTTCAAAAAAAGAACGACGCGGCCAACTGGGCCGCGTCGCAAAACGCCTCGACTTCAATTCAGTGCTTCGTCGGCTCGTCGAACGGAGTATCGTAACGAACCTGCGGCGTGTCATCGTCACCGAAGACATTGAGCTTCTCAACTCGATACGGCTCCAATTCCTCGTCCGTCATGTCTCTGTGCCATGCATTGGGAGGAACTCGGAAATATCCGTTTCGATTGGCGATTTCGACATCACCGGCCGGTTTGAGTTGAGCGACATGCGCAAATGCCCGACAAAGTTGGTCGAATCGCGTTCGAGCGGGAACCGAGACATGCTCGAACACTTCCGACAACTTCTCCATCCACTGGAGCGGGGTAACCGAGCCATCGTTGCTGCCGATATGTAGGCTGCGAGTGCGGAACCACGCTGACGCTAGCTGGGCTTCCTTCGAAACCCAGATTTCGTTCAGGATTTCGCTGAGGCCGATTGTGCTGGAGCCGATGTAGGTCATGCCCTCGGCCTCGGGCGAGGCGAGGTAGTCAATGAGTGCCACGACACCGTGGCACTGAAAGCTTGCGAACCTTTCGCGAAGTTTCGCAACGTCCGGGTCTGTGCTCATGGCACTCCTCCTCCTTAGATCAACCCGAGATGTCTATACCACGTCCAGCGCTTTAGCGCAAGCCCGCGCACAATGAATTACCACCCTCATTCCCCGTCTTGTATGCGTAAAGATTTTCCTTTCCCGAATGCAGATTTGCCCGAAAATACAGT
>CBFHTW010000023.1:8162-8455 GCA_965659025.1 Minisyncoccia bacterium | reverse complement strand
AGAATTGATTATCGTGGCGGTGATTTTGGTTCTGCTTTTTGGGGCCAAAAAGATCCCGGAACTCGGTCGCGGCATTGGAGACGCCCTCAGGCACATCCGCGGTATTTTCTCTTAGAAAGAAAATATTGAGACCACCCCGCTTGCCGCAGGTGTTTTGGTAGTGATGACACACTAGGGTGTGCGCGTCTCCTTTTTTGGAGTAGTGCTAGCGGACGCTTCCTGTGTACTGCTCCCTGTTTTGTGATTATCAATCTCGCGCGCTGGCACAGGCTGTGTAGGTTTCTGTGTCACTG
>CBFHTW010000023.1:0-8152 GCA_965659025.1 Minisyncoccia bacterium | reverse complement strand
TTGTTCTGAATCTCCGGGACGTGCGATGGTAATCACTGTTGTGGTGGCCCCGCCGGCACTTTGGTGAATAATACCCGGCCATTGCAAAATAGTGTCACGCGTACTTTCACACATCTTGGTAATCCGCACAGTACCGTTGCTTCGCTCCGTCAATATGAGTGACGCATAGTATGAATTTGTGCACGCTCCATGTTTCTCATCTTCTTTAAATGGCCGGGACACATACGTACGCTCAGATGACTTGACACGAAACGCATCCGCGACACTCGCCAACTGAAATCCCGCTAACTCTGTGCCAGAGAGAGATGCCAACGCACCCGGATGTCCCATAAGAAAAGAGTACGAGATGATTCCGGGTATTGAAGCGGCTACGGTTGCGGCAAGCACTACAAGCCATGTTCTATTCATATAGAAAAGTATACCAGTTCTGTGCATGCGGAAAAGAATCCGCATGTGGGAACTCCTGTCTGTCAACAAACCTGACACGGCTGGGTTTGCCTACCTTATACAAGCAATACCAGTGCGCGTGGAAGGAATCGGACCTTCGACCTCTGTCTTATCAGGACAGCGTTCTACCACTGAACTACACGCGCAGTGTATACGCGATAGTAGCAGAAACGGCGCAGTTGTGCTACCGTGGCGCGCAGGTCTGGAGGGATGCTCTAGACTGTACATGGGAGACAAGAATGGACAGCAAGGACGATTCAAAGAAGGTCGCAAAATCGGTAAAGAGCAAAGCACGGAAGGAGCGGCGTAAGGCCGAGCGTCTCGCACGTGTCGCCGAGCTCTCACGCGAGCGTCCAGATCACTATGTTCACGAGCTAGTCGCTCGCCGCTGATTTCCAGGCGGCGATATATATTTCAGGCCGGTCTGCACAGTGCAGACCGGCCATAGTTATGCACACATCGTCACGATGCGGGCATTATGCCTGCTAGAGCGTGTATCATACCGATATTGTCAGAAATAATTATGTACATCAGAAATGGAAAGCACCGCAGTGCGCGTAGGGCCTCACATTGACGCCCTTGCCGCAAATACGAGAGACGACAGCGCCATCCGCGCTGATTACCAGAATGAAAACGCGTGGGGCCTCCTTGCTTCCATAGATTTGCATGGATGCAATGCCGCAACCATCCGCGACGCCGAAGCAATCAAACGCTTCGTCGTAGAGTTGTGTGAGCGTATAGACATGAAGCGTTTCGGTGAGTGCACCGTAGTGAATTTTGGCGAAGACGAGCGCGTTGCCGGGTTCTCTATGTTTCAACTCATTGAGACGTCGTGTATATCAGCACACTTTGCCAACGCGACCAACAATACTTATTTGGACATATTCTCCTGCAAGTACTACAACCCGTACGAAGCGGCGGAATTCTCCAAAGAATTCTTCGGCGCAAATGGCTACAATTTGCACTACACCTTGCGCGTGTAGCACCACGCAAACAAAAACACGCCGTGCCCATAGAGGGTCGGCGTGTTTTTTTGTTGCAGTAGTTTTGTATATACACTCTTTTGTTCCCTGCCTGCCGGCAGGCAGGCGTCCAAAACAGATTACAGTTTACACACTCTTTTGTTCCGTCCATATCCGCGGTCTTTCCCGCGCGTCGGATGGAGATTAAGGTACACCATCATTGCCCTTCTGTCCTCGATCGAGGGGCAGAAATCGACGATCAGCATTCCCTGCAAAGCAGGTTCAGCTTGTCCTGTTTGGAATGAATCCACGAGCAGCTTCCGCTACCCGTGCCTTGTTCATGTGTTCCCCTCGTGTCGCCACGAGGCATGGACTATATCATCATCCTCTCTTGGAAGATCACATACTTACGCGGATGCCATGAGGATATCGTTTGTGCGAATAAGCGATGCGATTTGGTGGATACGAATATCCTCCAATAATCAGGATCGACTTTCTCGCTCGGGTTATGAATTGTACCCGTCGATACGCCCAGAGCAGATAGCATTGCTTTTAGCTTTTGGATTTTCTTCTGATCTTTCTGAACGAGCTGAATGTAGAATTTACTTTGCAACTGGCGAGGAATCCCGCCTTCTGCATCGAAGAAACCACGAATATACGCGATCTGCTTCGCTCTGTCATCCAACTGCATCGGATCGAGTCCAAAATCGAGAAATTCTGCCGTTGTCTCCAACGCATACACATCTCGATCCTTTCCTTCGCGATACATCCAGGATTTGTAGCCGATTTCCCCAAGAAGATTCTTGAGTACTTCAAGCCATTCAGTTCCCTTTTGCACAAAACGAACTCGCGTCCGCTTGTTTCGCGAAGCATCATGCAATGCTCCTTGTAAGTATGCTACAATTTCTTCCGATCGAGGAGATCGGCGTGTAGTCTCTGAGGGGTCAAGCGCTTCCGCGCCGACTTCCCTGCTGATTTTCTGCTTCGTCCCGAGCATTGTCACTTGATAAGTATATCAAGTAGCTGGGTATGCGCAGGGTTTCCAGCATATAGCCAATTTTATTTTTCTAGAGATTACTCTCTAGCGTCGCAACGCCTGCAGTATGCAGGTACGACTTACTCTTTGTCATTGAGCTCACCTTGGTCCCGCATAAAGCGGAGCTTCGGGTGCTCCCAACTCCCCTGAGTTGACGGGCGGATTTCGCTTTTTGGAACATTGCGAGTTCCCACGTAGCGAGCGGATTTCCCGCACTACGCGAGTCCATTATGTGCTTCGTTAAAGCTCATAATGGTTTTGTCCTTCATCCCAACGTGCCGTCGGGACTACTACGACGCAGCTGACTTCTCATGTGTATAACTTTCCACTAGCACATGAGATCTCCCTGGGTCAACGTTGATTCTTTTCCGAGCATCCCGATCGAGTTTGTATGGATACTTCCCCATGACTCACCGCATGGGTCGTACTACTCGTCCGCTCTCCAGCGGATACATCGGGCTGTTCTTTGCTACTAGGATCCTTCAGTCCACGTCTCGCGACAGAGGACATACCCTTTCACTACGCACATCATTTTCAATGATGTGGGATGGATTTTAACCATCTAGATTCAACGCCTGCCAGGCGCATTTAATTCTGAGTACAAAGCTTGAGAACGTATTCACCGCGGTGTGGCTGACCCGCGATTACTAGCGATTCCGGCTTCATGAGGTCGGGTTGCAGACCTCAATCCGAACTGGCGCCACTTTTTGGGATTTGCTCCGGGTTACCCCATTGCGCCCCTTTGTAGTGGCGATTGTAGCGCGTGTGCGGCCCAGGTCATCAGAGGGACACGCTGACTTGGCGTCATCCCCACCTTCCTCCCCCGTGAGGGGGCAGTCTCGCCTGATACTTATAACAGGCAACGAGGGTTGCGTTCGTTACCCCACTGAAGGGAACGGTTCAAACCACGAACTGACGACAGCCGTGCATCACCTGTCCAACACCCTCGAAGGCTTCCCCGCTTTCACGGGGCGTGCAGTTGGATTTCTAGACCTGGTAAGGTTCTTCGCTTAGCGACGAATTAAGCCACACGCTCCACCGCTTGTGCAAGCTCCCGTCTATTCCTTTGAGTTTTAGCCTTGCGGCCGTACTACCCAGGCGCCTTGCTTAACGCGTTAGCTTCGCCTCAGAGAGGGTCGATACTCCCTAAAGCCAGCAAGGATCGTTTAGGGCGTGGACTACCGGGGTATCTAATCCCGTTCGCTACCCACGCTTTCGTGCTTGAGTGTCAGGAAAGTGCCAGTTTGCTGCCTTCGCTTTCGGTGTTCCCCATGATATCAACGGATTTCACCCCTACACCATGAGTTCCGCAAACCCCTCACTTCCTCGAGTCGTGCCGTTTCGTCCGCAGTTCCGAAGTTGAGCTCCGGGATTTAACGAACGACTAACACGACCACCTACGCACCCTTTACGCCCAGTAATTCCGGGTAATGCTTGGGGCCTCTGTATTACCGCTCCTGCTGGCACAGAGTTAGGAGCCCCTTATTCATGCGCTAACGTCAATAACTTCCTCACGCATAAAAGCTGTTTACGTCCCGAGGGACTTCATCCAGCACGCGGCGTCGCTCGGTCAGGCTTTCGCCCATTGCCGAATATTCTCGACTGCAGCCTCCCGTAGGAGTATGGACCGTATCTCAATTCCATCGATGGGGATCGAGCTCTCACTCCCCCTATGCGTCATAGCCTTGGTGAGCAATTACCTCACCAACTAGCTGATACAACGCAGGCCGCTCCGGAAGCGAAAAATCTTTACTCTTGCGAGACCATCGGGAATTACCCAACCTTTCGGCTGGCTATGCCCGACTTCCGGGTACGTTCCTACGCGTTACTATCTCGTCTGCCGGTTGCCTTGCGGCCCCCTTGACTTGCATGCCCTATCCACGCCGCCAGCATTCACCCTGAGCTAGGATCAAACTCTCAATATAAGAATTTGAAATTAAACTCTTTTTTTAGAATGGACGGAACAAAAGAATGTATATTCTTCTATTCTGTTTTGTGTGTTACGTACTTACTACTGTTTTTCGTATATTCGTATGTCAAAGGTCCAGCTGCGGCCAAAACTAAAGTCTTAGCGACAGCTGAAGTAGTATACTCGCCCCTAGGGTGAAGTCAAGGCATTTTGCAGGCCAACCACGCGCTGGATTTGCCAATCTTATTACAATAAAAGCGATGGGCGGCATTCGCTATGTGGGGCTTGCGGAGCGCGCTGAGCGCGAGCAGGCTGTATAAAAAATCTAAGCGAGAGAGCACACCCCATATTGGAGTCTCGCGCAGGGCGTCGGCCCGAGCGGGAGTGATTTTCCAGCAGGAAAATACACGACTCCAATATGAGGTGTGCTCGTGAGCCCTCACTACCACACGACAGGCTCTTTGCCGTGCGCCTCCAGGTAGGCGTTGGCCTGCGAAAAATGTTTACATCCGAAGAAGCCGTTGTATGCAGAAAAAGGAGATGGGTGCGCGGCCTCAAGCACCAGATGTTTTGTTCTATCTATATGCGCTCCCTTTTGCTTTGCATAATTTCCCCAAAGAAGAAACACCAGGCCTTCACGTTTATCATTGAGCGCCTTGACGGCGGCATCGGTAAATTTCTCCCACCCTTTTCCTTGGTGCGAACCAGCCTCGCCCGCGCGCACGGTGAGTGTTGCGTTTAAAAGAAGCACACCCTGCCGTGCCCAGCGGGAAAGATCTGTGTCGTGCGAGACAGGATGCCCAAGATCGGCCTCAAGTTCTTTAAACATATTCTGCAGTGATGGTGGCGCGGCCACTCCTTGATTGACGGCGAAACAGAGACCGTTGGCTTGCCCGGCACCGTGGTATGGATCCTGCCCCAAGATGACAACCCGCACATCCTCAAACGGACATTCGTCAAACGCACGAAACATGTGTTTCGGTGGCGGGTACACCTGTTTGTGCGCATATTCATCATGCACAAAACGCGAAAGTTCTTGAAAGTACGGCTCCCCAAATTCACCTGCAAGGTGCCGCTTCCATCCTTCTTCCATCTGCACTCCCTGTGTCATGCTGGTATCCTAACACCACCTGTGTGATGTCCTGCCACCATTGGATTATCTGTTTGCTTTGCGCCGCTCCCAGCTCACCAAAAGCGGTGTAGCAAGGAAGATAGACGAATACGTGCCGGCAATAATACCGACAAGCAGTGTGAGCGCGAAGTCTTTTGTGGAGGCCGGACCGAGTATATAGAGCACAGCAAGAGTGAACACGACCGTCAATGATGTGTTGATGGAACGAACGAACGTCTGGCCAAGTGAGCGACCGGCTGTCTCTGCAAAATCCTCTCGCCTGCCCCGCTCTTGATTGACCTTCAGATTCTCTCGTACGCGATCAAAGACCACAATGGTGTCATGAATGGAGAAGCCAAGCACGGTGAGAATGGCGGTCACAAACAACGTGTCGGCCTGTACGCCAGTGAAATGTCCAAGGAGCGCAAAGAAGCCCACGGGTACCACAACGTCATGCAAAAGGGTGATGAGCGCGATCATACCGTAGATCCACGAAGAAATCGGTTTGGAGACTTTGCGAAACGCGAATGCAATAAACAAGAGAATGCACACCAGAACGAGTGTAAGTGCGATCCAAGCCTTGTTGCGAAGCTCCGCGCCGATTGTCGGCCCAATGTGGCTGGCCTCCAAGATACTTCCCTGGTACGCGTTCCATGTGGCAATTGCCGAAGACACATGTGCCGGCTGTTCTTCCCCATGCCCGGCAATGCGAATGTCGTACTCCTGCACCCCTGCCGGACGTACAGAAAAATCAGTTACTCCCTCGGCGCGAAGTCTTTCGGTCATTTGTTCAACAGACGGCCGCGGGCCATCAAATAAAACCTTTACATACGTGCCGCCAGTGAAATCAATACCCAAACGTACATGGAACACGGCGATGCAGGCGATAGACGCCGCAACCAAAAGCGCAGTGAGTGCAAAGAATACTTTTCTGTGAGTGACGATAAACATACCAATAGTATTACTTGATACCGCTACTGAAGAGGAATCGGCTAATGGCGTTCGTACCGGAGATTCCGAGGGCCATAAGGAACGTGCGTGAGACAGAAATAGCCGTAAGCATGGAGACTAAGACACCGAGCCCGAAGACAAGCGCAAACCCCTTGATGAGAGATGTGCCAAACCAGAAAAGAATCACTGCGGTAATCATGGACGAAATGTTGGAGTCGCGAATGGAGGGCCACGCGCGCGCAAAACCATCGTGAATCGCGTCCTTCACCTGCTTGCCAGCGCGACGCTCTTCTTTCATGCGTTCAAAGATAAGAATGTTGGCGTCTACGGCCATACCGATAGAAAGAATGAAGCCCGCAATGCCAGCCGCAGTGAGCGTTACCGGCACCAACAAAAAGAGCGCGAGCATCACGGCGCCATACATACCAAGCGCGAGCGAAGCGAAGAAGCCGGGCGCACGGTACCAAAGCACCATAAATGCGATAACAACCGAGAGCGCAATAATACCGGCATAGAGACCGTCGTGCACTGCACGCTCCCCAAGCGTGCCACCCACTGTATTAGTAGAGATGAGTTCCACCGGTACCGGCAATGCCCCGTAGTTGAGGTTGCGCACAAGCTCCTTTGCGCTCTCTGGGGTGAAGTTTCCAGAGATAACCGCCGTGCCGTTTGGAATCGCTTCGCGAATGACTGGCGTGGTGATAGGGGCGCCGTCAAGGAATATGCCAAAGGTCTGGCCGACATTGGCCGCCGTGGCGTCGGCAAAGATCTTGGTTCCCTCCGCGTTGAAATGAAGCACCACCATCGGTTCATTGGAAAGAGTGCCATTGCCGCCAAACTGCAGATCGGTGTGGGTAAGGTGACGGCCAGTGATGATCGCCGGACCATACATGTCGTTTATTGTCGTGTGCTCGTCGGGGGTCTTCCCTTGCGCGTCTGTCTTAAGCAAGCGGAACTCCAAAAGCGGAGTTTCGCCGATAAGGTCAATAGCTTTTTGTGTGTCTGTTACCCCCGGCAACTCCACAATGAGACGATTCTCACGGCTTCCCGCAAGCGTGCCGCCCGTTTCCGTCTGGACAAGCGGTTCCGCCACACCAAACGCGTTCACGCGCCTTTCAATAGTGTCGCGCAGAGCGGCCAGTGAATCAGCAACATCCCCAGAAGGAAGGCTGGAGACGTCGGCACGATACATCAGCGATGTGCCGCCGGAGAGATCAAGCCCAAGGCGAAACGGTCGCCATTCGTGTGTATGAGAAAAGTATACGAAATAGCCAATTCCGATGCCGCAGAAGAGGACACATGCCGCAAGAATTCGTTTACCCAACATGGCCAGAAGTATACGGATTTCTGGCCATTTGGGTACCTTGACACATGAACATCAGCATGTGCCTGTTATTGGCCTCATTTTGCTATGTGTTTGATTGCTTACCTACCAGTTCTGCCAAACCGTCATTGAGTGTCATGTTCGAACCCCAACCAAGCAACTCTTTCGCCCTGGTTACGTCGGCATAGCTGTGACGAATGTCTCCCACGCGTGCCGCCGCATGCACTACCGGCACATCGGCACGTCCACACGCAGTAAGAACAGCATCGGCAATGTGTTTGATGGTGGTACTTGAACCGGAGCCAACGTTGATCGTTTGCCCAATCGCCTCTTGCCTCTCTGAAGCGAGAAGAAGCGCACGTACTACGTCGGACACGTGGGTAAAGTCTCGTGTTTGTTCTCCATCCCCTTC
>CBFHTW010000022.1:0-8978 GCA_965659025.1 Minisyncoccia bacterium | reverse complement strand
TGGAGTGGCATTTCCGCAAGGAAATGCCACGGCATTTTGAATTCCCCTGTGAGAATCCTCGCCGCTATGCGGCGGTTTGAGCCGATGGTGATGCTGAATCCCACTTCCACTATTCACGCTCCTGTAAATAAATTGCATGAAGAACGTGATATCGTATGGGTATATTTATTAACGCGCTTCCACCTTTTTATTTATGCACAATCAACGGGGATTCATCGGTGTCGGTGTTTTGGTAGCGATTTTGATCGGCATCGTCGTGCTTGGAGGCGGCGCGTATTACGTCGTCAATCAACAATCAACTGCACAAACGGCATCAGAAAATTTTGATAATGTGCAGGCGTTGCCGGCGAATACGACGACTTCAAATCCTGCACCGACAAAAACTCAAACAACGAATACGCCAACCCAAACACAAAGCGCACCTGCGAACACTTCACCTTTTGCGACGATAAATCAAGCATCGCTTACTACAAATTTGCGCTACGCTAAAATTACCGGAGCGTGCGGAAATACCGTCGGAACGATTGCAATCTACGTGATTCGCGGCAAAGTATCTTTACCTTCCACGTCGTTGCCTTCGGGTGATGTTGTCTGGAGCGATTCTACCACTCCTGGGCAAACTCTTGACGCGAACTGCAAGTCCGGTACCGGAACTTTTAGCACAAAAGAAATTCCAACTATACAAGGAGTGTATACAGTTGGGATATACAACATTTATAAATTTGCGACAACAAATGCAGAAGCAGGCATTCAGTTGCTTGCTAGCGCAAATCTAAACAGCAATTATCAGACTGCCGACGTGATGCCTGCAACTGTCGGCCAATGTGTAACAACCACGGTCAAATCAGCAGAAACATACTCGTCGCCACAAGCGAGCGGCAATATGAGTTTTATAGAATATACGACAATAGATCCGAGTGGTTATAGCGTCCATCAATCTTCGGGTGTAGTTATTTCGGGAATCGCAAATTCACGCGAAGGCGACAGCGTTCAACTCTGCGTGAAAGCATTTGCGAAAGGTTGTCCAGCAACGTATGACTCTGGTGCGTTATTGACCGCTAAAAACTTGCGCACCAACGAGACATGGGAAGCGGCAACGATAAGTCATTTCCCGACATGTTCCACGGGAGGATTTTAGACGAGATAGATTGCTAGAATTGCCAAAGCAGGGAGCCATCCCCGCCGTTTTGTATTGCTTGTGCTCACGCTGATGTCTTCTGTGATGGGAAAGGGTGTGATACGATAAACGTATGGTCTGCTCTAGGCGGGCGCTATGGCGTGTTTGCGCAATTATATTGAGTATTGTATTTGTGGTGCTCGCGCCGGTGTGTTTTGCGAGTTTTGATGGCGGTACCCACGCGCATCACCAAGCGTTTGGTGCGGCTGTGTCGCACCATGCGGCGATGTACCAGTCATTCGCGTATGCGCTTTTGGTGTTTGCGTTTGTCGTTTGTATTGCATATCTGTGGACGACGCGTACCCGTCTTGAGCTTTGTGCGTCTTTTTCATCTGACAGAGTACTGCGCTTGCCGCGCCAATATCGTGATCCGGGCGTTATACACAGGATGCGTTTTTCTCGTTGGTTGTCGTTGTTTCTCGTCTCGCCTCCGCGGAGTGCGTGATGACTGCGGCGGCGGGGCCGCCTCGGAGCGGCCCCGCCGCAATACCAACTAACCGTACATTCATATGACCATGACTCATTACATGGAATTGCTCGCCACCGCACAGCCGTGGCACCTACTCATCTATATGGCGATTCCCGTCGTTCTTGCGGAAACAATCGCCGTGACCGAGCTATACATTCTGCTCACGCGCGACATCACCTCCTGGGTGAAGAAGCTCAATGCGGTCGCAAGCATCATCGTGGGTGTGTATTTCACCGGCGTGTTCTTGTATCTTATACAGAACGCAGTTGTGCCGCTCACGCTCTCGGGCGGATGGCGCGGTCCTGCTGATGTGATTGCCGTTGGGTTTTACCTGCTTGGCGTGGTGCCGCTCGCTGGGCTCGCACTCGTTGACCTAGGGCTCATCGGCCGCGGGCGCGATACACAAGGAAAGCTCGCACTGCACGCGGGCTTCGTCGCATTGTTTCTTGTTGTTGCGCATATCGCGATGATCTTCGGGATGATGAATCCAGAGGTGCTTGGATATTCTGCACACGCCGTGATGGCGATGTAGCGAGAGAAAAGAGCGCCCCGCGCGTCTTTAGAGACGCGCGGGGCTGTGTTGTTACCAATACTTCCCATCCCAGCAGGCGAAGCAGAATTCGCCCGGGGTAGAAGAGAGGGAGCGAAGTACCGGAAGCGGCAAAAACGCGAGCGAATCGGCACCCACATCATGGCAGATTTCGTCTGGTGTTTTGCGCACCGAGACGAGCTCTTCGTATGTGGGGGTGTCTATGCCGTATCGGCACGGATGCACGACGGGCGGCGAGCCGACACGCACATGCACTTCCTTTGCGCCAAGCCTTCGGAGCTCGTGCACGATGGTCGGCAGGGTGGAGCCCCGCACGATGGAATCGTCCACGACCACGATGCGCTTGCCGATAATCTCGTCTGTAGTAAACGCGAACTTCTGCGCGATCTCCACATTGCGATCCGCTTGCGTGGCCGCGATGAACGTCCGCCCCACGTAGTGGTTGCGGATGATGACCGGCAGATACGCGCCTGAACGCCCACTTTCCGCGTATCCTTGGGCGATCAAGTTGGCGCTGTCGGGCACGCTGGTGACGATATCCGCTCCGCCTTCCACGGGGCAATGTTCCTCCAGTGCGCGTCCGAGCGTGAGCCGAAAGCGCGTGATGGATTCGCCGAAGACATTGCTTGCCGGATGCGCGAAGTAGATACCTTCAAAACGGCAACGCTTGCATGCCGCCTCAGCAAAACGTTCTGCGCGAGGTGTCTCTCCGCCGATGAACGTGACCATCGTGCCTGGTTGCACGCCTGCTACGGCATCCGCACTCACACCCGAAAACGCGCATGTTTCCGAGGAGAGCACGTAGCCGCCGTTGACCGAGCCGATGGAGAGCGGGCGATTGCCGCTCGGATCGTTGGCCGCGATGAGCCGATCGGGAAAAAGAATCCCGAGGGCAAAGCTGCCGCGCACATGGGAGAGTGCGCGCGCGATGTCGGCTTCGTGTACTCCGGTGTCGTACTTCTCAATGAGCCGCACGATGTATTCGGTGTCAATGGATGTTTCCATCCGTCGGCCGAAAAACATCTTTCGTAGTTCGCGCACGTTGGTGATGTTGCCGTTGTGCGCGACCGCAAATCGCGCTCCCTGATACACGCCCATGAGGGGCTGGGTGTTGTCGCGCGCGAGATCATCCACCACAGTGGCGTAGCGGATGTGTCCGACTGCCGCGCGGCCGTGCAGGCGATTGAGCATGTCGGCGGAAAAGACCTGCCGCGTGACGCCCTTGCCTGACTCGCGAAACAGATTGAAGCCGTCGGACGAAACGATGCCGGCGTACTGACGGGCTCGGTGCTGAATGCCGTGCAGTCCGATGACGGTGAGTTCCGCCGCTTTTCGCATATTCCACACTGCAAAGATGCCGCACATGTGGTACCTCCTTTTCTGATACGTATTGGTGTCTCAAAGAATCTCTGGCCGGATTGTAGCAAAAAATCAGCGCCGCGCATGCCAAAAAGAAAATGGCGGAAGTTGTCTTTAAGACAACTTCCGCCTGATGAAGACATTCACCGTGGACGAAGAATGTTGCGACTGAGCTCCAACGTGTCCGGGTTACCGTATGGATGGAGTGCGATCACGATGTCCATCTCCCAACTATTGTATGGGATTGCCCCACCTGGCATGGCTGTGCCAGGATACCCTGCGTACATGATGTAGCGCTTGTTTTTTAGAGCCTCGATCATGTCATTGTTCGTACCGCCGTCTTTGCAGAACACATGGGCACCGCTAATGTGTGTATACACCAATCCTGCATCAGGAGGGGGCATCTGCAACCATCCGACGATGGTCATGTTCATATATCTGTCAGGGTTTGTGCAGTACTGTTCCACCTGCGCCAAAATGATGGCCAGTGCCATATCTCTGTTTGGTGCGATGTGCGCGAGCAGTCGTGACACATCCTCGGCCGATCGCGAAAGAATTGATGATGGATACCGGCGCGAGGAATCTTCCACCAAGAGACCTCTCCCTCGGTGTTGATCCTTCGGGCAAATGCCCACAAAAAGAAGCATCAGAGACAGGGTAAGCATTGCGATGCCAAACACGACAAGACCATTGCCGATAGTCTCGTTGAGTTTTCTGTTTTGCTCTGTGTTCACGTTCGTTCTCCTTTTGTAATGCGTGGTTTTTACTCTGCGGCTATCATATCATACATCAGTGCCGATGTCAAGTACATGTACGGTACATTCAACCTGCTAGTGCAACACCCTGATTAAATACTTCTAACAGCGTCCGGTATCCCAATCGCTTCCTCGGCTTCGCAGGACACATTGCTCCGCTTACACTTCGTTTCGGTGAATCAGTGTGGATAACTGCATTGATGTGGGCTATAGTGATATATACTCACACACAGGTGGGAAAAAGTGGTAATTATGGCAAATCTGCTCATCGGCGAATACGAACACACGCTAGACGAGAAAAAGCGCACCTCGCTTCCTAAGGCGTTTCGCGCGGAACTCGGCAAGCGCATCGTCATCACGCGCGGACTGGATAATTGTTTATATGCATACTCGCCTTCGGGATGGCGGCGCATCGCAGAGAAACTGCAATCGCTCTCCATCGCCGATGCGGACACGCGCGGATTCAGCAGATTTATGCTCTCGGGAGCGGCGGAGGTGGATGTGGACGGCGTGGGAAGAATTCTCATTCCTGAACACCAGACATCGTACGCCGGCCTCAAGAAGCGGGTCGTTTTCACCGGAGTGTCGGATCGGGTCGAGATCTGGGATGCGGACCGCTGGGGTGCCTACAAGGCCAAGATAGATAAGCAGGCCGAGAGAATGGCAAAGAAACTGGGAGAAATAGGGGCGCTCTAGCCTCTGGTGACCCTGGGCTGCTGGAAGATTATTTTCGTCATGCGCACGCGACGTACTCAATCTTCCGGCAACCCGGTGCCATCGCAAGAAGGGCACCGAAGTGTTCTTTTACGTGAAGCGGTAGACGCACTCGCAATACACCCCGGCGGCATCATTCTTGATGCAACGCTCGGCGGCGCGGGACATGCGCGTCTTATCGCACAACAACTCGGGAAAGAAGGCATGCTTATCGGCATTGATGCCGACGAGGCGGCCATCGCGCGTGCGAGGAAAGCACTAGAAGGGTTTACCTGTGAAGTGCGGCTCCTCCATGGAAACTTCAGATACTTGGAGCGCCTCGCGCGCGATACCGGGTGTCAGGGGATTGATGGCGCACTCTTTGACCTCGGATGGAGCGCATTTCAGCTTACGGCGGGCAGGGGATTTTCGTTTCAGAAAGACGAACCACTGCTTATGACGTACGGGGCGGCCACTGATGAACACACGCTTACGGCCAGCACGATCGTCAACGAATGGGCTGAGGAATCGCTTGCCGACATCATCTTTGGGTGGGGGCAGGAGCGCTACGCAAGACGCATCGCGCACGCGATCGTTGCGCACCGTAGAGAGCGTCCGATCCAAAGCGCGAGCGAGCTGGGAGAGATTATCAAAGCCGCTGTGCCGCCCGTGTACCGATACAGCCGTTTGCATCCGGCGACGCGTACCTTTCAGGCGCTTCGCATCGCCGTCAACGACGAGCTCGGCGCGCTAGAAGAAGGACTCTCGGGCGCGTGGCGCATGCTCCGCACTGGCGGGCGTATCGCGGTCATCACCTTTCACTCCATTGAAGACAGGCTCGTGAAGCAGTGCTTCGTGGAATGGGAGAGGACGGGCGAAGGGAAGCGCATCACCAGGCGCGCGCAGAAGCCGAGCCCTGGGGAGGTTGCCGAAAACCCGCGCGCGCGCAGTGCCAAGCTCCGTGTCATTGAAAAGCTCACGTAAAAACACAAACACACATACATCGCACAATTTTTCATACACTATGGGAAGAATACGAAAACACATATCACCGCTTCAGGCGCAGATTCATTTTCCTGACAAGCAGGCGCGCGCGGCGCTTCTGGTGGCCGAGCACGATCTAGAGCGTACGATACTGCGCATCGTGCTTGCGCTTATCGCGCTGTGCGCCTTCGGGTATGTGTACTTTGTCGCCTCGTCCACTCTCAACGTGATTGCGCGCAATACGGCGGAAGATCAGATGTCGCGCCTTGAAAGCACTGTGGGGCTTCTGGAGCAGCGCGCGCTGGCGCTTTCCAAAGAGATAACCCCCGATAAGGCCGCATCGCTCGGCCTTGTTCCCGTTGCAAACACCGCATACGTGCATGCGCTTGACGACGTCGGCTTTGCTGGCGCGACGCACAATGCGATCTGATCTCGTGCTTCGCGCGCGCTTCCTTAGTGGCGCGTTTTTGATGGTCGCACTCGTCATTGGTGTGAAGTTGTACTTTTTGCAGGTGATACATGGCGATGACTTCCGCGCGCAGGCGCTTTCGCAGTATGTGGAATCCACGCCGGATACCAGCGATCGCGGGAGCATTTTCTTTACCACCAAAGACGGCGCGCTTGTGGCGGGAGCGCTTATGCAGCGCGGGTGGCGCGTCGCTATCAATCCAGAGAGAGTGACTGATGCGCAGAAGGTGTATGACTCTCTGAACGCCATCGTGCCCGTGGAACGAGAGCGTTTTTTTGCGAGCGCGGCAAAAAAAGACGACCCGTATGAGGAGGTGGCCTTTAAGCTGAGCGACGACCAGGCCGCCGCCGTACGCGCTCTTAAACTTTCCGGCGTGCAGGTGGTGGGTGATCGCACGAGACTGTATCCGGGGGGCGATCTTGCCGCGCATGCTCTTGGCTTTGTGGGATACATTAGCAACACCAAGGCCGGCCGCTATGGACTTGAACGCTCGTGGGAGGCAACGCTCGCACACACGGGCTCGGGGCTGTACATAAATCCGTTTGCTGAAATATTTGCCAATGTGCAGTCGCTCTTTACCTCTGATCCTGCCGCACAGCAGGGTGATGTTGTGACCTCTATAGAGCCGACGGTGCAACAGCATCTTGAAGACACGCTGGACGAGGTGATGAAGACGTACACGCCACAGCTCGCGGGAGGCATCATTATGGATCCGCACACGGGGGCGATCGTCGCGCTTGCGGCCCGTCCGGATTTTGATCCAAACACTTTCAACACTGCGCCCGACGCGAGCGTCTTTGCCAACCCGCTGGTAGAGAGTGTGTTTGAAATGGGTTCCATTATGAAGCCGCTTACCATGGCCGCGGGGATTGACGCTGGCGCCATCTCCACCACCACGGTGTACAACGACACCGGCTGTGTGGATCGCAGTGGCTACACCATCTGCAATTACGACAAAAAAGCGCGGCACACCGTGCCCATGCAGGAGGTGCTTAGCCAGTCGCTCAACCTCGGCGTGACTTTTGTGGAAGAGACAATGGGGCATGAGCGTTTTGCCACGTATGTGCGCGCGTATGGCCTGGGTGAAAAGACGGGGATTGATTTGCCCAACGAGGCGACCGGCATGATTGGCGCGCTTAAGGGCGGGTCTGACATAGACTACGCGACGGCGTCGTTTGGGCAGGGGATAGGCGTCTCGGCCATTGCGATGACGCGTGCGCTCTCCACGCTCGCAAACGGCGGCGTGCTTCCTTCGCCGCATATGGTGAAGGCGGTGCGCTATGAAAGCGGGCTCTCTCGCTCGGTGGCGCCCGAGCACGACAGGCGCGTGTTGAAATCAGAAAGCGCCGCGACGGTAACGCGCATGCTGGTAACTGTGTACGACAAGGCGCTTCTGCACGGCGCTTTGAAAGACCCGCACTATTCTATCGCGGCAAAAACGGGTACGGCGCAAATCGCGCGGCCCGAATGTGGCGGCTACTGCGACGGCGAATATTTGCATTCGTTCTTCGGATACTTTCCGGCGTACGATCCGAAATTCATCGTGTTTCTCTTTGTGGTGGAGCCGCGCGGGGTGCAGTACGCGTCTGAAACGTTGGCGCGACCGTTTGGCGAGGTGAAGACATTCCTAGTACACTACTACGATATTCCGCCTGACCGCTGATACAGAATATCTATGAACATCGTCAAGAAGATCGTGGTATGGATACTGACGCTTGAGGCGCGGCTCGTGCTTTGGCGGTATCGCCCGAAGATCATTGCGGTGACGGGCAGTGTGGGCAAGACCTCTACCAAAGACGCGATCTTTGCCGGACTTTCTAAAAAAGTGTTTATCCGCAAGAGCGAAAAGTCGTTTAACAGTGATTTGGGGGTGCCGCTGACGATTCTCGGACTTGAATCGGGATGGCGCAACCCCTTGCGCTGGGCGTACAACATATTCGCAGGGGCGTGGTGCGTAGCGGTGAAGCAAACATATCCTGAGTATCTCGTGTTGGAGGTGGGGGCGGATCGCCCAGGCGACATTGCGCGCATTGCGCGGTGGCTCCGGCCCAATGTGGCGGTGATCACCTCGGTGCCGGAGGTGCCGGCGCATGTGGAATATTTTGAATCGGCGGAGCATGTCTTGCGCGAGAAGCGTTCACTCGCGGATTATTTAATGCCGGAGGGCAAGCTGGTGCTCGGTGCCGACGATGAACGAGTGCGCGCGCTTTTGAGCGAGTTTCGCGGCATCGCCATTACCTACGGCATCAGCGATGCGCATGACTACTCTTCTTCGCACGAGGAGATCACCTATGAAGATGGCAAGCCTGTGGGCATGCATTTCCGCGTGAATCACGAGGGCTCTTCTGTGCCGGTGGTCTTGAAGGAGAGTCTTGGCACGCCGCGGATTTATGCGGCGCTTGCGGCGTGCGCGGTGGGGAGTGTTTTTGGCGTGGACTTGCTCTCTGTCGCCGAGGGACTTTCGGAATACATCTGTGCGCCTGGGCGCATGCGCCTGGTGGAAGGGAAGAATGGCTCCATGA
>CBFHTW010000021.1:0-9131 GCA_965659025.1 Minisyncoccia bacterium | reverse complement strand
CTTCGGTGGGTGGTGCGCGGCGGTGTGCTTGTGTTGCCGTTTGTCGCGTTTATCGTGGTGGACACATTATTCTTTCCATTTATTACGGGGAAGAACTTCGCGTTCCGTATTATTGTGGAGATCATCACGGGTGCATACCTGGCGCTCGCTCTCCTTAATACAGAGTATCGGCCGCGGCGCAGTTGGATACTTGGCGCGTTTGCGCTTTTGACGCTCGTTATGGCATGCGCCGATGCGTTTGGGGTAAATCCTGCGCGCAGTTTCTGGAGCAACTTTGAGCGCATGGACGGTTTTGTGACACTCGCACACCTCTTTGCATACCTCGTCGTTGCCGCCTCGGTGTTTCGCACTGAGGGCTCGTGGCGCTCCGTGTGGTACGCCTGGCTTGCGTCGTCGTTTGTCATGTCGCTCTACGGCCTCTTTCAGCTCTTCGGCAAACTCGCGATTTCATCGCAAAGCGGTGTGCGCTTGGACACCACCCTTGGCAATGCCACATATCTCGCGGTGTATATGCTCTTCACCGTGTTTATCGCCGCGTACTTGCTTGCCGATGCATGGCAGGACTCTCGGCCAGGGGAGCGCATTGGTGCAACACTCGTGTATGGCACACTTATCACACTAGGAACAATCGTATTATTCTTCACCGCCACCCGCGGGGCGATTCTCGGACTTTTGCTCGGTGCGCTCGTTGCATTCGCTATCTCTGTATGGGGGCGTCTGCGCACGCGGTATGCGACGTGGGGCATGGGAGTGGTTGCAGTGGTTATTTTGCTTGCCGCTGGCACCTATGCCGCTCGCGATAGCGCGCTTGTGCGGAAGATAGAACCGCTACAGCGCCTCACCTCAATCTCTGTAACCGACACAACAGTCGTCGCGCGCTTCATGAACTGGAACATGGCGTGGCAGGGTCTGAAGGAGAGACCGCTTCTTGGGTGGGGACAGGAAAATTACGGCATCGTGTTTGATAAGTATTACGATCCAAACATGTATGCCCAGGAGCAGTGGTTTGATCGCGTGCATAACATCGTGTTTGATTGGCTCATCGCCGGAGGCATACTCGGGTTTCTCGCGTACGCTCTTATCTACCTTGCGGCGATGGCCGGTTTGTGGGCTTCTGGAGCCTTTACGCAGACAGAGCGGGGCATTCTCACGGGGCTTCTTGTGGGGTATCTCTTCCACAACCTTTTTGTCTTTGACAACCTCATCAGCTACATACTCTTTGTAACAGTGCTCGCGTACATTGCCGCGAGGGTCGCTCACGCGCGTGGGGCGGCGCTTGTATTGCATGCGCCAACAGTGCCGCGTTCGTTGGCACCGATTGTTGCCGTGGTGGCGGTACTTGCCGTGTGGGGCGTTGCGTATGAAGTAAACGCCGCGATGCTCTCGCAGAACAAGACACTACTGCAGGCGCTTGCGCCGCAGAAGGACGGTCCCGCGAAGAACCTTGAGTTGTTTCGTCAGGCGATTGCCTACAACACAGCCGGTACGCAAGAGGCTCGCGAGCAGTTGATGCAGAGTGCGTCGCAGGCACTCGCGAGCTCGGCACTGCCCGACGATCTAAAACGTCAGTTCTTGCAGGCGGCAGTAGATGAGATGTCTGCCCAGGCAAAGGCGGTGCCGCTTGAGGCGCGCTTCCCGCTGTTTCTTGGAGTGCTTCTTGATGCGGCAGGCGATTACACCAATGCGCGGCAGGCGCTCCTCTCTGCACAAACACTCTCGCCACAAAAACAATCTATTCTCTTTGAGCTTGGCGTGAATGCCATGGCGCGCAATGCCAACGACGAGGCCCTGCGGTACTTCAAAGAAGCATATGATGCCGCTCCTGCGTACGACGACGCCTTCGGGCTCTATGTGGCGGCGCTTGTGCAGGCGGGCCGTGCGAACGAAGCAGACGCACTGCTTGCCCCAGTGCTCGGTACGGAGCGCAGTGTGAATCAGCGTCTCACAGGCGCATATGCGCGCGCCAACAGATACGACAAAGTAGAATGGCTCTGGCAAGCGTATGTGAATGCGCATCCTAACGATCCTAATGCGCGCCTCACGCTCGCGGCGGCATACTTCACTGCAGGTGATTACGCGCGCACCATTGAAGTTTTGCGCCAAGCGGCTGTGGACATTCCTTCCATGGCCGCACAAGTGCAAACGCTTATCGCGCAGGTGCAGGAGGCAAGTGCTGGAAAAAAATAATTTTGCTTGCACATAGACTCAAGGAAAGGTAGCATGAATGGCGTGAGTGCCACACCTCGTGCGGCCTCTAGAGAGTCACGTAAGATCCCGCCTTCCGGCGGGGTTTTGCGTTTTTGTACATATCCCGAGCGAAGCTCGGGTATTCTGAACAAAAACGCAAAACAGCCGGAGCGGGGTACCCATGAGATGAGGAGCGAAGCGAATGAACATCTCATGGGTCGCGAGGCGGGCCCGCAGGCGCTTGGCATTTTGGAGCGCACCGCGCGAACAAAATACCTAGCGACCTGGGGTTTGCGTACGTACATATCCCGAGCGAAGCTCGGGTATTCTGAACAAAAACGCAAAACAGCCGGAGGCTTTTTGGTGAGACACATTGCGGAGGACGGGTGCGAGCTCCAAAAAATGAAAGTCAATTTGTGAGTGCTGCCGCCCTCCGCATCATGTCCCACTACACTTTAGTGTATCACGCGTGCATTATGTACAACGAGAGAGGTGCTTCACGTGTGTATGAAATTTTTTTCAAAAAATATTTTCTCAAAATTTTTTCATACATAAAGTTATCCACACGCATGTGCATATATCACACATGTTGCGTGCACATGGTGCGATAATAAATGAAACGCATCGCGTGACGCAGTGGCGTAGAGCGGAGCGGGTCGAATTAACAAAAAATTTTCATCAACACGACCATGGCAAAGAAGAAGGCAGCGAAGAAGACTGCGAAGAAGAAGACGGCGAAAAAGCGCCTCTAGTCGCTCGCGGTTCTCTCGCGAGAGAATCCCTGATCGCACCGCCCAATCTCGGGCGGTGCGATCTTTTGTATTTAGTGTTACGATGCCTGCACTATGGGTATCTTTTCGCGCATCATAGGAGACGACAACGCGACGGCGCTTAGGGCCGCACAGGCTATTGTGCCGGCGGTCAACGCCCAGGCGGAGGCGCTACAGGCATGCTCTGATGATGAGCTTGTACAGCGTACAGATTCCCTAAAACAACACCTTGCAAATGGCAAGACTCTTGATGACATATTGCCAGAAGCCTTTGCGCTGGTGCGTGAGGCAAGTACGCGCACGCTCAAAGAGAGGCATTACGACGTACAGATCGTCGGAGGCGCGGTATTGCATCACGGCAACATTGCAGAGATGCGCACCGGAGAAGGTAAGACACTCGTCGCCACGCTCCCTGTGTACCTCAACGCGCTTACCGGCAAGGGAGTGCATGTGGTGACGGTCAACGATTATCTCTCGCGCCGCGACGGCGTATGGATGGGACAGATCTACCACGCGCTTGGTCTCTCGGTCGGCATCATCAACAGCGATGCTTCGTATATATATGATCCGTCGCACATTCGTCCTGCGGATGAAGCGCTATCCGATGAGGCGCGCGACGTGCGTGGGAGTTTTGCCGTGGTGCATGAATACTTGCGCCCCTGTACTCGCCGAGAAGCATACGCCGCAGACGTTACGTACGGCACCAACAACGAATTCGGCTTTGATTATCTTCGCGACAATTTGGAGCAAGACGCGGCATCGCTCCGGCAGCGCCCGCACCACTTCGCGATCGTTGACGAGATAGATTCTATTCTCATTGACGAAGCACGTACGCCGCTCATTATTTCCGCTCCATCTGCCGATGCCGAACAGTTGTACGACAAATTTGCGCTCATTGCACAATCGCTGGAAGAAGAGCGCGACTATTCCGTAGATGAGAAGAACAAACAAATCGCCCTTACCGACGAGGGGATTGAACGAGCGGAAAAGGCGCTTGGTATAGACAACATATACACCGATCAAGGGGTGAAGCTGGTGCACCACCTGGAGACGGCGGTGCGCGCCAAGGCCCTATTTCAGCGCGATAAGGAATATGTGGTTCGGGATGGCGGTATTGTGATTGTGGATGAATTTACCGGTCGCCTACAGCCCGGGCGGCGTTGGAGCGACGGGCTCCATCAGGCTATTGAGGCCAAGGAGGGTGTCGCCGTACAGCGCGAGTCACGCACCGTTGCCTCCATTACCTTCCAAAATTATTTCCGTCTCTACGAGAAGCTCTCCGGCATGACAGGCACCGCTACCACTTCTTCGGAGGAGTTTTACAAGGTGTACGGACTACGCACGGTAACCATTCCCACGCATCGCCCCCCACAGCGTATTGATCGCGACGATCTCATTCTGCAGACAGAAGCAGGGAAGTATCAGGCGTTGGTGCGGCGCGTGAAAGAACTGCACACAGCCGGAAAGCCCGTGCTCATTGGTACTGTGTCTGTGGAGCGCAATGAATTGCTCTCGGCGCATTTTCGTCAGGCAGGCATTCCGCACCAAGTGCTCAACGCAAAGAATCACGAAGAAGAGGGAAATATCATTGCGCAGGCCGGGCGCAAAGGTGCGGTGACCATCGCGACTAACATGGCTGGCCGCGGTGTAGACATCAAGCTCGGCGGCAATCCGGCGACCAAGGAGCAATATGAGGAAGTAAAAGCTCTCGGCGGTTTGGCGGTTATCGGTACAGAACGCCACGAAGCGCGACGCATTGACAACCAGTTGCGCGGCCGCTCGGGTCGTCAGGGGGATCCTGGCGAGACGCAGTTTTTTGTGTCCCTGGAAGATTCCCTTATGCGCATATTTGCTTCGGACACGGTCAAAAAGATGATGGGCACTTTTGGTATTCCAGAGGATGAGCCTATCGCCAGCGGCATGATTAGCCGAGCACTTGAACGCGCGCAAAAGAAGATAGAAGAATTCAACTTTGATGCTCGCAAGCAGATTTTGGCATACGATGACGTACTCAATATCCAGCGTGAGAGCACGTACCGCCGCCGTCGCACGCTCCTCACCGGAGATGAGAGTGCGGTAGAGGAGGAGTTGTTGCGGGTCGTTGCTCATACGCCCGACATGGAACGCATTGTTGCGGATAAGCGTGCGGTGCTTGGTGATTCATTTATACCAACAATCCGCGCGATACTATTGCAGACGACAGATATGCTTTGGATGGATCACCTGGAGGCCATGGAATATTTGCGAAGCAGTGTGTCTTTGCGAGCCGTCGGTCAGAGGGATCCGCTCGTGGAATACAAGCGTGAAGGACTCGCGCTCTTCCAGGCAATGGAGACGTCATATCTTGAGCATGCCGGTACGCTTCTCTCTCGTCTTGGTGCAGAGACTGCCCAACCGCGCCGCATCACTCCACAAGTCGTCTTTCCGCAGGGAGTTATCCACAAGCAGGGAAACCACGCGCGAAACGACAAAGTACTCATTACCAACGGCACCGAAACGAAAGAGATGAAGTTCAAAAAGGCGGAGCCGCTTATACAAAGCGGGGAGTGGCGACTGGCCGAGTAGTTCTCCGGGACTAGCCGAGATGCCAGCCGAGACATCGGTGTCTCGGGAAATAATATACCGAGGCGCATAGTATGCCCTCTAAAACACGACCAGCTTTCTCGGGCGTGAGACTGGTATTCCACCACCCCTGTGATTTTATGTACCAATGTTGGGGATGTTTTCTTGGGCACACCATGCGCCTCTTTGTAATTGTCTCGTACACATAAGGCGCAACCTCGCGCGAATGTGGCCACGATGCTACAGTACTCTGCATGCAAGAGTATGTGCCGACCATTGGGCTTGAAATACACGCCGAGCTTAATACGGCCACTAAGATGTTTTGTGCCTCAAAGAACGACCCAGACGAGGTACGTCCTAATGTAAATATCTGCCCTGTGTGTCTTGCGCACCCAGGCGCACTGCCCGTCATCAACAGGGAAGCGGTGCGCCACGTCTTGCGCGTTGGTGCCGCGCTCTCGGGCACGCTTGCCGACTATACAGAATTTGATCGCAAAAATTATTTTTATCCAGACCTTCCCAAGGGGTATCAAATCTCACAGTACGAATATCCTCTTGTCTCGGGTGGGGAACTGCACGGAGTACGCATTACCCGCGTGCACTTGGAAGAAGACACGGCGCGCTCCATGCACGACGAGCAAACAGGGGAGACACTCGTAGATTACAACCGCGGCGGCGTACCGCTCATGGAGCTTGTTACCGAACCCGACATCCACTCGGCGGCACAAGCAGGCGCGTTTGCGCGCGAGCTTCAGCGTCTCTTGCGCACTCTTGGAGTGAGCGAGGCGAATATGGAAAAAGGAGAGATGCGTGTGGAAGCAAATATTTCTGTTGCACGCGGTGATGCGCGAGGAACAAAAGTTGAAATAAAAAATCTCAACTCATTCCGTGTTATGGAACGCGCTGTTGAATACGAGATCAAGAGACAGATCGCGCAACTGGAACGCGGAGAAGCTATTGTGCAAGAGACGCGCGGTTGGGATGACGCGAAGCAAACAACGTTCCCACAGCGCGTTAAAGAGGGGAGCGCCGACTACCGATATTTTCCAGATCCTGATTTACCATCACTCAAACTCTCTGAAATATCGGAATTTGATATCAGTACCATTCGCGCCTCACTCCCAGAGTTGCCATCACAGCGCCGCATGCGATATCAGGCACTTGGCCTTAAGCCAGAAGATGCCGAGATGTTTGTTGCCAATCAGACTCTTGGTGATTTCTTTGATTCAGTCATAACTGCTTTGGAATCTAACGATCCGCGTGTTTCTCTCAGTGCAAATTACATTGCAAATGATCTTGCAAAAGAAATCCGAGACATCAGCATGACAGATACGGAAATGAGCCAAACTATTGATATCTCGGCTGATGATTTTCTTGAACTTATGACCATGGTGCAAGCCGGAGAGATATCTTCACGAGGAGCAAAAGAGATCTTAAAAATATTGATCCAAGGTACGCGCGGCGCAAGATCAATTGCGGAAAGTCAGGGACTACTCATCAACACATCTACAGAGGAGCTGGAGAAGGTGATTTCAAAGATTTGTGAAGACAACAAAACTGTCGTTGAGGACTATATTAAGGGGAAGGATGCGGCCTTACAGTACCTGGTTGGCCAGGCTATGAAGGTGATGAAGGGTGCGGGAGATCCGCAGAAGATCCGAGATCTCCTTAAAAACAGGCTTCTCGGCTAATCCACAGGATGAATCTCGGATTGGTATTCACGGCATCATGTATGGTGCTATACTTTACGCATGGACACCCCCACTATCGTTGATGGTAAGGAATATATACCATCTAAACGAGCCGCTACCTTGAGTGGTTATACTCAAGACTACATAGGACAACTTGCGCGCGCTGGTGTAATTGACGCGCGCCGTATTGGAGGCCTGTGGCACGTCAATCTCGCCTCGGTACAGGAGCATAAAGCAAAAGCAGACACCTATGTACCTGTCCCACCAGGCAGACAAGATACTCAACAAAGCTCCACAGATCACGTTATATCGCTTGATGGGAAGGCATATGTGTCTTCTGTGCGTGCCGCGGCTGTGACTGGATACAACCAGGACTATGTGACGCAGTTGGCGAGAGAAGGTAAAGTCATCTCACGACAAATTGGAAACCGCTGGTATGTGGCTCAAGATGGCATTTTAGCTCATAAACGAGAAAAAGACGGTCTTCTCGCCGCGGTACAGGCAGAATCCGTCGGCCTGGGTCGTAAAGACGTCTCAGAAGCGATAAAAGAGCCTGCACACAAAGAAGAAGAGCACCCTTTCTATACCTATTCGCAAGATGCCCGCCCGCTTATGCCGCGGGTTGCTGAATCAGCTCCAAGTATTTCTGCCAATCCGGTGCTTCATGAGGAAGACAGAAAATCACCAATCCCGATTCGTATTCATAATGATGGGGCATGGAAGGCTATGCCGCATGAAGAGAAGCTGACGGTATCAAATCGTTATTTTGAGCCAATACAGGGGCACAGCAAAAAGGAGAGCCGCTCAAGGGTGCTTGGACCACTAGCCGTTACTACACTTGTGGCGCTTACGGTAGTTGCTGTCGTGGGGGTGGGAATGCAACGATTTTCTTGGGATGGTCTTTTGACAATGACTAATCCGAGTAACATCATTCACCAGGAAAGTCTTCTAGCCAGCGTTTCCTCCGCCATTGAAACTTTCGGTTCCATTCTTGAGAATATCTTCACGACACCCGAGATATACACGAGATAACGCCGAGATATCGTGTACTATCCGTATCTCGGATATACGAATTTTTTGGTGACATATTTCTAACATAAGATCCCGCACTACGATTAGGTGCGGGTTTTTCTTTTTCTGAGAGTCTTTTGTTATCTAAAACACGTATTTTCTCACCAGAAACGGTTCTCATGAATCTTTCTGCGTATCCATTTGTGCTTTGCTACTTTCTACGGCATCTGATCTGCATGCATTTCTGTCTGATTTCTGATCAAAACAATACAATATTAGTTATACACAGGGCGGTATGATAATTCATCAGAGAATATCCGAAATATCTAGTAAAATTATAGTTAATTCGGATATACGAATTGCCCGATGCAAGACGAAATTTTCTTTGATGGCGTACGATATCTCTCAGCTGCAGATGCGGCTCGTTCGTCGTCTTTCACTCGCGACTACATAGCCCGTCTTTGCAAAGACGGGATACTTGTTGGCCGCAAAATCGGGAAGGGTTGGTATGTCAAAGAGGACTCACTCAACGAATTTCTTGTAATCAAGACAGCTGGGCAGGCGCAGCGTCGTATAAATCTCGCGCACGAGCGATCGCACGAATATCGCTTGCGCACTGAAGCTCGCCAGGCATTTCCCGAAGCGGACCGGGGATACGATGTGCACCATGCGCTTGCCCGTGCGGTTGTGCGCAGTGCTTCCGTCATGCCAGCGGGCGCGTTGGATCTTGCGGTACGTGCGATTCCTTCACCACACACAGCTTCTGCGACCGCGACATTTTTACAAAAGGCGATGGCGCTCTTTTTTGCCGTTGCACTTACTTTTGGGACGTACACAGCCGTGGACCCGCAGTACATGCGCGATCTCGCATTGAATACCGCTCGCGCATCTACTGCCGTCGTTGCAAGTA
>CBFHTW010000020.1:0-9608 GCA_965659025.1 Minisyncoccia bacterium | reverse complement strand
TCCAAAGGTACAAAGACCTGCAAGACATCATCGCGATTCTGGGTATTGAAGAGCTTTCAGAAGAAGACAAACGCCTGGTGTATCGCGCGCGCAAAATCCAGCGCTTCCTCTCGCAACCGTTTTTCGTCGCCGAGGTGTTTACGGGGCACTCAGGCGCGTATGTGCCGCTCTCCGAGACGGTGCGTTCGTTTGCGGAAATCTTGGACGGCAAACACGACGCGCTTGATGAATCCGCGTTTTACATGAAGGGTGGTATCGCGTAGCCTCTATGAAGACATTCGCGCTCACCATCGCCACAGTAGGGGAAACGCTCTACGACGGCCTCGCCGTGTCGCTTACGGTACCGAGCGCCAATGGCGAAATCACCATTCTTGCCGATCACGAGCCCATCGTCTCGGTGCTTCGCGAGGGCGTCATCATCGCGCGCGTGACGGAAGGGGAGCCGAAATATTTTGAGGTAACGCACGGTGCAGTGGAAGTGTGCGACAATCGCGTTGTAGTGTTGTTGTAATGTTCGTCTGCTGCAACCTGTTCGTATGTAAATAGTTTTCAACACAGAATGCCGCGCGAGTACGCGCGGCGCGCTACAATACACCCTATGACATGGCGCATGACAGCCGCAGTGCTTGGCGTATGCGCGTGCACCCTGCCCGCTTTTGCATTAGCCGCCCTGCCGCCGGCCACTCAAACACCCGCACAAAAAGAACAGACCGCGCAGATGATCAAGTGCATGGCACAGTTGAAAAAAGAAGCACAAGACCAGCAGGCCGCACAGCAAAAGAGCAGCACACAAGCTAAGAAAACTCCCGCGTCACCGAGCGGCACGCTCGGCACTGCCGACAAATGCACACATGAAAGAGTACAAATGGACAAGGGAAAGATTGTGACGATTCAGGTGGAGCGTCTCCCTGATTCCAAAAAACAATGCAAGGTAAATCAGTGCGACAACCTTTGCAAAAAAGACGCCAATGGCAGATGGATAGGCGGGACGGTTACCATTCTTCCCCTTGTGCCGGGGCAACCAATCATCACCGTCTCAAAATGTGATCCAAAATTCTTTGCGACCACCGCGGCACTTACTGCCGGTCAGACAGCACTCAACACCGCAGGCGATGCCATCAAAGACGCCGCGAGTGCCATAGGAAACGGCGACGCCATTCCCCAAGACGTAAAAGACCGTCTCGCCGCCGCCGGCTTTGACTACAAACAAATAGAAGAGGTGGCGGCAAAAATCAACGAAAACCCGCAGAAGGTAGACGAAATGTTGCAGGCGCTCGCCAGCGGCGACCAGGACAAGGCAAAGGCCGCCGCCGAATCCATCGGCCTCTCCGAAGATCAACTCTCCAAATTCAAGGACAGTATGGCGCAGATGACTCCGGAAAGAATCATCAGTGCCATGTCACCGGATATGCGGACTGCGGTAGCAGAGTTTTTTGGCGGCGAGACATTTGGCTCACCAAACGCTCCGGCAGAGTCTCAAGAAAAGCCATTGCGCGGCGGACCATTTGCGGAGATTTTCGCCAGAGAGACGGCAAAATATCCAAACCTCCCGTCAGATGTGCTTCCGGGCACCATGGCCATTGAAGATCCCCACGGAAAAAACAATTGTTCGCACATTGGTGCATGCGGCATATTCCAATACACCCCAGGCACATGGAACACGTGGGCGAACAATTGCGTGCGAGATGGTATGTGCGATGCGAGTGTTACTTCACAAAACATGCGGTACAACCCAGAAGCCGCCGCAAGCGTAACAGCGTACTACATGTCAAAAAACATGGAGAAGTATGGAGATCTGATAGAGCGCTCGGGCATGAATCCTGCCACGGCGCTGTACATGATCCACAACCTTGGCGATTCGGGCGGCCCAAGATTTATTCGTGCCTTTGCGGAAAATCCAAGCGCCTCAATCTGGGCCGGAGTCACGCAAAAAGAAGCCGTGAATAATCCACTTCTGTACCGAGGTATGCAAACGCTCGCCGATGTGGAGCAAAACGTCACCCGGCTGATGGCGGGCGAGGTGACCGGATTCTCTGGTAGATATGCGCTGGTACAACAGCGTATGGGCAGCCCATTCGCCGCGCTCAATCCGTTTAATTCCTCGGTGTATTCCAACAACAGCTACGCGCCGTATACATACAGTGCGCCGATAGCGTATCCGACACAACAGCAGGTGGGATACCCATCCTCCGCGGTGCAAACATCCCAGATGCAACAATACCCACAAACATCCCCGCCAGTGCAAGTGGCACCGCCAGTACCTCCGGTGGTTACTCCCGTCGCTCCGACGATAACGCCCGTCGCCACGCTCATCGCGCCTTTGCGTGTCTCGCGCGGAAACATCATTGTACTTTCGTGGTCGTCTATCGGCATGATGCGCGGCATTCCGTGCGTGCTCAGCGAAACGGCCCCCGAGAGCACCAAGCTCGCCGAGGCCAACGAGGGAGAGTACCGCCTCAAGACAGCCACTTCGTCTTCGGCTGCGCGCTACTCATTTGCGCTCACGTGTCGGGCCGCTTCAGACGCCAGTGTCATCACACGCACCGCCTCGGTGATCATAGAGTAGCCCACACCTTTGTGGTATAATGCACAGCATATGAACGGCGACGGGGGAGAACCAGCAAGTCCGATAAGCCAGGTGCCGAGTGTTGCCCACTACTATGGCGATCCGGTGCGTCAGCTCTTTTTGGCGGCCGCGGCGCTCTCTGTCATAGCCGCTCCGTTTTTCCCAGGCGTACTTCCGTTCAACACCGCGCAGAGCGTGCTGTTTATCGTCGTGCTTGTCGTGGCCGCGGCGCTTACCAACCCCAAGAAGCGCTGGACCGCCGTTGCAGACGCCATCATTGCGGCGTATGGAGTAATTGTCGTTGAGTCATTCGCCATAGACGAATTCAGCAAATCTTCGTGGCCGCTTTTCTTTGTCCGCGAGCTTCTTGCTATCGCCTTTCTTTTTGCCCTGTACTACAGCGTGAAGACCATCCGCGCGATGGTCATGCATCAGTTGGGAAAGTCCGGCACGCGCTTTGGCGAATTCGGCGAGGATCGGTAAAAGAAAAGACGCGGCTCAATATATTGAGCCGCGTCTGTGTGCGTGCGACAGCGCCATATCACACGAATGACTTTAGCGCAGTCACAACTTGATGCTTCCACACAACCTTGTTGTCCTTCCATAATTCGCACTCAAGATCGTGCAAGATAGGGTTATACCCGCTTGGTGTGTGTGCAAGTGCTCCAATGACGTTCAGCGAAAGAGCTTTTGCCGCTTTGTTGGTTCGGCATGAAAACTCCATCGCAATAGCTCGCGCCATGCGCACATTCAAGATGTTTTGGTAGTTCATGGAGTGAAGAGCACGAGTGATAGTCTTACTCTCCACATCCAAGGTTCCTCTCCTAATAGGAAAGGAAAGAGTCAATGTGTATGTTGCCACGCATCCCTCCGTATCCTGATATCCGCGACAAACGTACCAGTAACTGTGGAAGAGGTCAATTATTTGCTATAGTGACAATCCATGTCACTTTCCGTAGGCATCGTTGGCTTGCCCAACGTGGGCAAATCCACGCTTTTCAACGCACTCACCAAAAAGAGCGTGCCAGCCGAAAATTATCCCTTTTGCACCATTGATCCATCGGTAGGCATCGTCGCGGTGCCCGACGTGCGCTTGGACAGACTCGCGGAGATGTCGCATTCGGAAAAGAAGATTCCGGCGGCCGTGGAGTTTGTGGACATTGCCGGGCTGGTCAAAGGCGCTTCCGAGGGCGAAGGGCTCGGCAATCAATTTCTCTCGCATATCCGCGAGACAGATGCCATCGCCGAGGTGGTGCGCATGTTTGATGATCCAGATGTGATTCATGTGCACAACGAAGTGGACCCTTTGCGCGACATAGAGGTGATAGATCTTGAACTCATCCTTGCCGACCGAGAGTCCGCGCAGAAGCGATTTTCGCGAATAGAGCGCGAGGCGAAGAGCGGCGACAAGGCCGCCATCGCCGAGCGCGATGTTCTGCAAAAGGTCCTCGCCGCGCTAGAGGCTGGTAGAGCGGCGCGCACGGTTTCGCTTGATGCGCACGAAATGGAAATCGCCAAGACGCTCCAACTCATCACCATGAAGCCGGTGTTGTACGTGCTCAACAGAAAAGGCGGCGCGGTCAACGTGGACGCCGAAGGGGGAGAGCGATGGCGCGTGCTCAAGCGCTTTTTTGACGACACGGGAGCGCCGTATGTGTTTGTGGACGCGGGCACCGAGTACGAACTTTCAAGCGTGCACGACGACGAGCGCGCCGATTTTCGCCGCGAGCTGGGCATCATAGACGACGGCACCGACTCGCTCATCCGCGCCGGCTACGCGATGCTCAATCTCATTTCGTTTCTTACCACCGGGCCCAAGGAGAGCCGCGCATGGACAATCCGGCGCGGTTCCACCGCGCCGGAAGCGGGCGCGGCCATCCACTCCGACTTCCGCGACAAATTCATCCGCGCCGAGGTCATCGCCACCGACAAGCTCCTAGAAGCCGGCTCCTACGCACGCGCCCGCGAACTAGGGCTTCTGCGCACCGAGGGCAAGGAATACGTCGTGCAAGACGGCGACGTAATGGAATTCCGGCACTCCTAAGTGCACTCCTAGCCAAACGCGCCCGACGTGGCATACTTATAGGTATATGAACACACCAAAAGTAACTCCGAAGGATTTCTTCCTTTGGCTTGGCGCTATGGCGGCGCTTTATGGCAGTACGGTCGCGTTTGTCGCGCTCGTGTTTGATTATCTGAATGCGGCGTTTCCCGAAACACTGCAATACTATTCGGGCGATCCATACTCCTCTGGCATGAGCTATGAAATGGCGACGCTCATCGTGCTCTTCCCACTCTTCCTCGTCTTGATGCGCGTCATTCGTCGGGGCATTGCAGAAGATGCGACGCGCGATGATATCTGGGTGCGCCGCTGGGCGCTGTTTCTCACGCTCTTCATTGCTGGGGCGACGCTCGCCGGAGACCTCATCACGCTCATCATGTACTTCCTCAACGGTGACGTGACGCTCCGCTTTGCCCTGAAGGCACTCGTGATTCTGCTCGTCGCCGGCGCCGGCTTTTTGCACTTCCTTGCCGATTTGCGCGGCTATTGGAACGCAAACCCTGGCAAAGCGCGCCTCGTCGGAGTCGCTACGGGAGCACTCGCGCTCATTACCATCATTTCAGGATTCTTCATCGTCGGCACGCCGTGGGAGGCGCGCCTGTATCGCTACGACGACCAAAAGGTGAGCGACCTACAATCCCTGCAGTATCAGATAGTGAATTATTGGCAGGCAAAGGAACGCTTGCCGATAGAACTCTCCGAACTTCAGGATCCTATCAGCGGCTTCATCGTGCCGAACGATCCCCAGTCCGGCATGCCATACACCTACACGGCCACAGGCAAACTCTCGTTCAAACTCTGCGCCTCGTTCAACGCAGAGACCCAGCCGTACGCCGCAGGCGCGCGTTCCGTCCCCATCGCCCCAGAAGCCTTTCCGTCCAAGATGAAAGAAGACACCTGGCAACACGGCACAGGAGAAGTGTGTTTTGACCGCACCATAGACCCACAGCTCTACCCGCCACTAAGGAAGCAGTAAAGGTCCCTCGGGACAAGCCCCGAGGTATTGAACCTTTTTTGCGTCTTCGCTCGGACGCAGGTGCGAGCAAGCTCACACTTCGCTCCTCGCTAGCCGCGATAGCACTTCAGGCAAGAAAGCGGCCCTACAGGGCCGCTTTCCATACGTCCCGTTTCGCGGTATTGTGACATACATGAAGAAATACAGTCACGCCGCGATTGAGAAAAAATGGCAAAAGGCATGGGCCGCCAAAGGCATCTACCGCTCCAAAGAAAAGCCGCGCGCCAAAAAGGCGTATGTGTTAGACATGTTCCCGTATCCTTCAGGCGAAGGCCTTCACGTAGGACACCCCAAGGGCTACATCGCGACAGACGTATACGCGCGGCACAAGCGCATGCAAGGATATTCCGTACTGCATGGAATGGGATGGGACGCATTCGGCCTGCCCGCCGAAAACTTCGCGCTCAAACACAAAGTGCACCCGCGCAAAGCCGTAGAGAAAAACATCAAACGCTATAAAGAGCAACTCAGCATGATCGGTTTTGATTACGACTGGTCGCGCGAGATCAACACGACAGACCCCGCATTCTACAAATGGACGCAGTGGATTTTTCTTCAGCTTCTCAAAAAAGGTCTTGCGTACCAATCATACGAACCGATCAACTGGTGCCCATCATGCCAGACGGGCCTAGCCAACGAAGACCTAGAAGACGGCAAGTGCGAGAGATGCGGCTCCGTGATAGAGCGCAAGCCCATGCGGCAGTGGGTGCTCAAAATCACCGACTACGCCGAGCGCTTGCTCGCCGATCTGGAGCTTCTGCCGCAGTGGCAGGAACACATCAAAGAAAGCCAGCGCAACTGGATAGGAAAAAGCGAAGGCGCGGAAATTGATTTTGTACTTTCCTCGGGCGAGAAGGCGCGCGTTTTCACCACGCGCCCCGACACGCTTTTCGGCGCCACCTACCTTGTGCTCGCGCCGGAGCATCCGCTGGTGGATAGCCTCAAGAAAATCTGTTCAAACACGCGGGAAATAGAGGCATACATCGCGCAGGCCAAAAAGCGCAGTGAGATAGAGCGCACCGCCGAGGGCAAAGAAAAAACAGGCATCACCTTGGAAGGCGTGACGGCGACGAACCCCGCGACCAAAGAGCGCATCCCGGTGTACATCGCCGATTATGTACTGGCGCACTACGGCACTGGCGCCATCATGGCCGTCCCCGCGCACGACGAGCGCGATTTCGCATTCGCCAAACGATTCGGGTTGCCCATCCGGCAGGTGATTGAAGGCGCGGACATTTCCACCTCCGCCTTTATCGGAGACGGCCCGCTCGTACGCTCCGGCCAGTACAACAACCTCTCCGTCGCCGCCGCCAAAAGGGAAATCACCAAAGCCTACGGCACGCCCAAAGTTTCCTACAAACTCCGCGATTGGGTGTTTTCGCGCCAAAGGTACTGGGGCGAACCGATTCCCGTCATTCACTGTGAGAAGTGTGGCACAGTAGCGGTGCCAGAAAAAGATTTGCCCGTGAAATTGCCAGAGGTAACGCACTACGAACCCTCCGGCACCGGCGAATCGCCGCTCGCCACGATAGAGAAATGGGTCAAGGTGAAGTGCCCCAAATGCAAGGCATCGGCGCGCCGCGAGACCAACACCATGCCGCAGTGGGCCGGCTCCAGCTGGTACTATCTGCGCTTCATGGATCCGCACAACACCAAGGCGTTGGTAGACAAAAAGCGCGAGAAATATTGGGCACCGGTGGATCTGTACGTGGGCGGCGCAGAGCACGCCACGCGCCACCTCATCTATGCGCGCTTTTGGCACAAATTCCTCTACGACATCAAAGCAGTAAGCACCAAAGAGCCGTTCACGCGCCTCATTTCCGTAGGGCTGATACAGGCAGAAGACGGCCGCAAGATGAGTAAGCGTTTCAACAACGTCGTCAACCCAGACGACATCGTCAAGCTATACGGAGCCGACACCCTGCGCCTGTACGAAATGTTCATGGGTCCGTTTGCCGACGCGATTTC
Source organism: Minisyncoccia bacterium (assembly GCA_965659025.1). Taxonomy (GTDB): domain Bacteria; phylum Patescibacteriota; class Minisyncoccia; order Phycocordibacterales; family UBA2100; genus CBFHTW01. Next base: position 1,997 of record CBFHTW010000020.1, on the reverse strand, counting down.
TTGGAACACCAACAGCATGATCGGCACGCGCCGTTTTGTGGAGAGGGTGTGGCGCATGCAGGAACGCGTGGTGCCCAAGGACAATCCGGCGATTGAGACGATGCTTCACAAGACCATCAAGAAAGTCGGCGACGACATTGAAGCGTTCAAGTTCAACACCGCCATCAGCCAGATGATGATTTTCCTCAACGAGGCAGGCGATCGGCCTATCGGCCTCAAACAATGGCGCACGTTTTTACAACTGCTCGCGCCCTTTGCGCCGCACATTACCGAAGAGCTCTGGAGCGCCAGCAAGGGGAAGGGAAGCATTCACCTGCAGAAGTGGCCCGCGTATAATCCCAAAAAACTCACGGCCGATGAGATAACGCTCGCCGTACAGGTGGGCGGCAAAGTGCGCGCCGAAATACGCGTTGCGGCAGACGCCTCGCGCGAAGAGATAGAACAGGCCGCGCAGAGTGCCGTCGCCGCCCGCCTTGCGGGGAAAGATGTCGCAAAAGTCATTGTAGTGCCCGGCCGCCTGGTGAATTTTGTGGTGGTGGAAGAGTAGCATAGCAGTGTTTGACGGACTGTCGCTAGTCGTGTTACTCTGCCCGTGGTCTCAAAATAAGGGAGAAGTGTGATGAAGTCATCTAACACTGGAAGTTCAACAATCCGCGTGCTGAATTGGTCTCAGCTTGTTTGGGGATTGGCGTTCTTGCTGTTTGGAGCTTTGCTCGTAACCATCGGCGTGCTCCTGACTTGGCAATGGTTTACGGCCAAGTACACGCTACGCGAATTTGTCCCGTATCGCACCGCGCTCGCCCATACGGAACCTGGGTCATCATTCAACCCTGGGTATCCGAGCGTCGTTGTCCCGATGGAGCAGTTCCGCAAAGAATCTGCAGACAAGCCGTATATGTTGTCGTATCCGACCCAGCCCAGTTATCTTTCATCCGTGCACTATCTGATGGTTAAGAGTACCGAGGCCGGAAACATCTATCTGGTAAGTTCTGAAAAGATTCCACACTACGAATCTTTCACTTATGGCTCACCCGGGTATCATGAACGTACGGTGTATGTTCCAGAACGATTCGCATTCGTGTCCGTCTTAGACGGAACATCGTATCTATTGTTCTTCTGGATCTTCCCACTGTGTTTCATTGGTGCTATCTTTTTGCTTGTGAGCATGGTGTTTTTCGATGAAGCAGTGGGTAGGGAATCGTAATGCTTTTCTGCCACACCCCCGGCCATGTGCGCTGGGGGTGTCTCTTTTGCGTCGCGCTTGCATAAAAGGTCTTTTTGTGCTATACTGGAGCGAGTAAAGGAGGCGTGATGAGACAGCTCATGCTTGACTGGCACGGACTCGTACCGCTGTTCTTCTTTGGATTTTTTGGAGTGATGGTCGCTATCAAGCGACTTCGCATCAAAGCACCCAGCCCAGAGCGGTATCACGTGCCAAAAGGGAGCCATTTGTTTCGGCCTCCCACGCGGCCCACCGGGCCTCACATTGCCGGACGGAAGTAATCTTCCGTCCGGCTTCTCAGTATGTTTGTACCAACAAGTTACCCGGCAAATCAAAAGATTTGCCGGGCTTTTCAGAGTTCAACGAAAACTAGTTCGTCGTCAGCGTGCATGTGTGTATGGGGATAGGAGAAATCACTATAGAGTAACAATCCTCCAAACCCTCTTGCCAACACAAATGCAAAGGAATTGCCACTCGGAAGTTCAATTGCGTGCATTGCGATATACAGCAACTTCATACTTCGTTGGTCCACGAATGAAAGCCGCAAAAGGTGGCCCACTTCGGCAGGGCACAAACCCAATCCGCGGTTTTCCGCATGTTTGTATACGGAGGCCAATGGCCCTCCTCTGGGGAGTCCGAGGCTCTCCACGGAAACAACCCGAAGCTGTATATAGGTACGCCTCCGAAAACCGTTCCACGCCACCTGTTGAAGCATGGGTTCGGCCAGTGGGTGGATATGGCACTCAGAGACGGCAAGTGCGTCTTTAATCTGGCT
>CBFHTW010000019.1:0-10525 GCA_965659025.1 Minisyncoccia bacterium | reverse complement strand
TACAAACTCGGTCTCATTATCGCCAACCAGTACATCAAGCAAATGGATCAGAAGGACGACACGAGCGTCAAAGACGCCGTCTTTGGTAATGTGGGTACGACGGTCGTCTTTCGTGTGGGGCCGCTTGACGCCGAGGTGCTTGAGCCGCTCTTTGCGCCCACTTTTACCATGGAGGATTTGGTCGGGCTTGGGGTAGGGGAAATTTACCTTACTCTTTCCATTGATGGGATCACCTCGCCGCCGTTTTCTGCCCTGACAATTCCCGCGATAGAGGCACCCGAGCCTTCGTATCGCTCTCAGATTATTGCGTACACGCGTGAAATGTATGCCTCGTCTCGCGCAAAAGCTGATGACTTTATCACCAAGAGACAGAACGCGTTTCCCGTTGAGCCGCCGAAGAAAAAGAACGGGTTTGGCAATACCAATGCCCATGGGAGTGCGTATTCCAATGGACCGCGCGGGCGCGAGCAGAACACGCACGAAACTCCCCGCAACCATGACGTTGCGCCATCGCGCGCACCTGCCGAGGTGCTTGCGCGCCGCAGAGAGGACGACCACCCGCCGCACAATCAACATCACAATGCAGAGAGGCCGAAAGAGCAAAAAGCACAGCCGCCGGTGGTTGCGCGCGCCGCACCCAACGGCGCACAGCAAGAAAAAAACGCTCTGCGTGATGCGATTGCGGCCGCGCGCGGCGAGCGCGCGGCAGGAGGTGCCGCACCGCGCGCCGAAGAGTCTAGACGCTCGCCTGCGGATATTCTCCGTGAGCGCCAGAGCCGCACACAACATCGCCACAAAGAAATAACACAAGATAAACCATCGCACACAGCGCCTGGACACAAAGAAGAAACAGGGGAGATCGCCCCGAACGAGCTGAGGCGCATATTAAAACCAGATGCATAGACGTACCCACATACTCACGCCCCTTTTTGGGGTAGTGCTCGCGGTACTGCCCTGGAGCGTGTCTGCACAAGCGGACAACTTCGTGTTCGTCACCGATCCACAAACAATCGCACCCAGTACCGTTTCAGGTGCCATCACCATAGGTGCAGGGACCGCCGTCACACAAACAACATGCCTTTTGCTTTCTTCAAGTTCCGGCACGGGGCAGTTTTCTTCAAGCGCGAGCAATTGGAGTTCTGTCTCGGCGGTAACGATGAGCAAGAACACGTCCAATCGCACGTTCTACTATCAAGATGCGGCGAACGGCTCGCACACGCTTTCGGTGCGTATAGCACCGAAACCTGATTCCGTGAGCGCCTCGTGTGCAAGCTGGGAAGATGCGCAGGCCGCCGTACAAAGCACGGTAACACAAACCATCACGATTGGTTCTTCCTCTCAACAACAAAGTACAACCACGACACAGACTGATACGACGACAACTACCGCCACGCCACCAGCGAGCAACAGCCCCGTGTCTTCGTACGTTCCGCCGCCTCAGCCGCAGATCTTTGCGTATGCGGGAAAAGATCGCGAAGTCATCGCCGGAGCGGACGTGCCATTTGAGGCGCTCGCCTACGATCGCAAGGGAAACCTTTTGGACAGCGCGACGGTGCGCTTTTTGTGGACGTTTGGCGATGGTGCTTCTGCCGATGGGCCGTCTGTCAAGCATCACTTCGCGGTGCCTGGCCGATACGCGGTAGTTTTGGATATCGCGCACGCGCTCTCCGCCGCCTCGCATCAGGTGGTAGTAACAGCGCGCCCGGTGTCCATTGGCGTGTTGGTGCGAGACGGCGGCATTGCTTTGCACAACACTTCAGGACGCGACCTAGATCTCTCTGATTGGTTCTTGCGTACAAGCACAGGCACGTTTCGTCTGCCACTGCACACCATTTTGCTCTCTGGCGCGGAGGTGGTGTTTGTGCAAGGAGTAACACACCTCATACTCTCTTCTGCAGATGACGCGGCGCTTCTGTATCCCAACGGCACGTTAGCGGCAAGCGTCGGGACCCTTTCTGCGCCCGCTCCGGCGATTGAGCCGCTCGCTTCTGTAGAAACAACACCCGCGGCCCCTTCCTTCGTGCCACCCGTTTCAAGGAACACCACGCGAAGTGATATTGAACCAGAGGCTATGCAAGAGGATATGTCAGAGGTATTGGCAGGCCTGCCTGCGCAGGCAGGAAGCACCACAAGCCAAATGGCCTCCGCCGCATTTTCAGGGGTTTCAATGCCATGGTGGGTTGGCGCGCTTGGACTCTCATTCTTTGGCGCTACGGCGGTGTGGGCCGTGCGTCGCAGGACAGAAGGCGGATGGCGTATCATTGAAGAGTTGCCAAATACCGGGTACAGTGAGCCACATGAATAAGCAGGTGATCTTGGTTACCGGAGGAGCGGGCTTCATCGGCTCACACCTGTGTGAGCGCCTAGTGCAGGACGGCCACACGGTAATCTCTTTGGACAACTATTTCACTGGCACCAAAGAGAACCACGTCGCGGGCGTAGAATATCGCGAGGGGCATACCAAAGACATTGCATCTCTTGTGCCGGAGAATCCGAGCATTGTGTATCACCTTGGCGAGTACGCGCGCGTGGCAGAATCCATGAACGAGCCAGAACTTGTATGGAATCTCAATATGGTAGGCACTGCGGCGGTGTTGGAGTTTTGCCGCACGCGCGGATCAAAAATCGTGTACGCAGGGTCATCCACCAAGTTTGCCGTTGCGCGCACCGACGGCACCGCAGGAAGAGACCTCTCTCCGTACACGTGGGCAAAAGCGACAAACACGGATCTGGTCTCACACTACGGACACTGGTATGGCCTTCCGCACGCCATCGCATATTTTTACAACGTATACGGTCCGCGCGAGCGCGCCGGCAAATACGGCACCGTCATCCAAATCTTCAAGGAGCACTATCTTGCTGGGACGTCATTGCCGGTGCGCTCTCCAGGTACGCAAGAGAGGACATACACGCATGTGCTGGATACCGTAGATGCACTCATACGCATTGGCGAGAAGGGCGAAGGGGAGGGGTATGGTATCAGTGCCGATGAGAGCTTTTCGCTCAAAGATCTTGCCGCGCTCTTTATAGGCGCTGAAGTAGAAATGCTCCCCGAGCGTTCCACGAGTCGTCCGGCATCCGAGGCAGACACATTCAAGACAAAGGCTCTCGGTTGGTCACAGCAGTACAAACTCGCTGATTACGTTGCCGAAATTGTGGCACAGAAACACACAAGTGTATGAAGAAGAAAGTGCTCATATTCGCACTTGCATACTATCCTGATCTTGTCGGCGGAGACGGTGTGGCAATCAAGGAAATCACGGATCGCATCGCACCGGACGATGTGGAATTCCACATGGTAACGCTCCGTTTTGATTCGCGACTGCCCAAAGAACAGCAATTCGGGAATGTCTTTGTGCATCGTATTGGCTTTACGCGCGAAGCGCCTTCGCCCGCAGATCTAAGACGTTTTCCACTCCACTACAACAAACACCTTTTCCAAGTTCTTGCGGCAATCAAAGCATTTTCACTTCACCGCACGCATTGCTTCAGTGCGATATGGGCCATGATGGCGCACTCATCGGGCATTCCCGCCGCGCTGTTCAAGTTCGCGCATCCGAGCGTGCCGTATGTGCTCACCCTGCAAGAAGGGGATCCGCCAGAGTACATTGAACGACTCATGCGCCCGGTGTTCCCGCTGTTTCGTCGCGCGTTCACCAGTGCAAATGTCGTGCAGGTCATTTCCTCATTTTTGGGGGAGTGGGCACGGCGCATGGGCTTCACAGGACCGCTTGAAATAATCCCAAACGGAGCATCGGTGGAAAAGGCACCACCCTCGCCAGAAGAGATTACTGCGCTGAAAGAAAAACTCGGCAAGCGAGAAGGGGAGGTATACCTGGTAACTGTTTCGCGTCTTGTGCACAAAAACGCGGTTGACGACTGTATCCGCGCGCTCGCGTTTCTGCCCGCGCACATTCATCTACTGGTAGTGGGTGGTGGTCCGGACGAGACAATGCTCAAAGAGCTTGCGGCGGAACTTGGCGTGGAGAAGAGGGTGCGCTTCACCGGCCAGGTGGATCGCACGGAGACAGCACGCTTCCGTGCCGTCTCTGACATCTTTGTACGCCCGAGCCGCTCCGAGGGCATGGGCAACTCATTTGCCTCGGCAATGGCCTCGCGTATCCCTATCATCACCACACAAGAGGGAGGACTCGCCGATTTTATTTTTGATGCCAAGCGCAACCCCGACAAAGAGACAACCGCTTGGGTAGTGGACAAAGATTCGCCAAAGCAGATTGCCGCCGCGGTGGAGGACATTCTCGCGCATCCGCAGGAGGCGCAGAGGGTGGTAGAGACGTGCTACAAGCTCGTGCACGAACGATACAATTGGGACTATATTGCACGCGACATGCGAGAGAAGGTATTTGGGCGCGTATTGTAAATATATGGAGAGTCTTGAAAAGAAAGTATCCCCAGAAAAAGGATCGGAACGCCTCCGGGTATCGGTTGCCAATCTAGTTCAGTCACTGCGCATAGCCGAGACAGGGGAGAGACATTACTTTGGAGTATTAAACCCGACAAAATTTAAAGAGGGTAAACGCCAGTTTCAACCGCTTGGTGGCGGTGCGGAAATCACGCCACAGGCAAAGGCCGCTCTTGAAACACTGGGCGCAGAATTTGGAAAGGGCATGGACGCGCGCTTCTCTATCCCGAAGGAATATTTTGAGGAAGTATACATGCGCTTTGTTGAAGAAAATCCCGAGTTTTTTGAGCGCGATGTAAGAAGAGAAATGAGGGAAGAGCTTTGTGATGAAGAGATTCCGGGAATTCCTGCGGTGCTTACGCCGGAAGAGGTAGAGCACGTGCAGGTTGTGTATAGGGGCGTTGTTTCTCAAATGCCAGTTACTGGGACATTGGATACTTCACCAAATGCTGGTGATGTTCCTGTGCGGCGGCTTTTTCATAATTTTGAATTAGTAGTACCGAAAGACATATTTGAGAAAATGCGTCACTCAGAGGCGCTACATTTTTATTTGGACGCAGAACTTGAGCGTATTGAAAGCGGAGGGATGGAACAGACGGCTCTGACTGAAAAAGGAGAGAAGATCTCAAATAACACAATCGTTACGCCATTTTTTGATGAGTAGTTACGTAGCCGATATGGTGATGTGACGTTTCTGTACATAGCTTGCTTTTTGCGTTATCTGTGCTATAATTGCGGACGGTACATAGCAAGAGGAGGGCCAGATGGCCGAGAAGACAGGGCTACTTGTTCGCTCGTATGCGGGCAAGGGTATCACGGAACACAAGGATTTTGATGAGGTGATCCAGCGCGCGGTCAAGACCGCGCGCGCGGCGCTCGCCTTGGAAGTCGGCGGCAAGCCGGCGTTCCACAAAGTTCTGTTCGTGGTCCCGTTTGACCACGATGTTTGGGGAACGGCCCCGCGGCTAGTGGAAGTTTTCAAGGAAAATGGCATCAACGCGACGGTGATGACCGCTCCCGGCCATCACAGCCGCGAGGCGCTCAATCACGGCATCATGCGTCTGACGACGCTTGGATGCGACCGAGTGTGCATCTTCTCCAACAAGGCGATTTCATATCTCACGCCGGAAACGATGAGACGCGTGAACGATGAATTCGCTGTCGGCTCGCTGGCGGTCGGCGTTCGTCTGCACGATCTCAATGACGTGCAGGTATCGGCTGTCCAAAACACCTTCGCGGTGTGGGACATTGACGCCATGCGCGGCGTCGGTCTCTTTGACTCCGACACCGGGGTTGAAGAAGTCGCGCCCTTGATTCGCCTTGCGAAAAAGTACGGCCGTTGTATTTCGGTCGTACAAGGTGAAGCCGACGCCGCGTTCGTGACGCGCAAGTCGGCCGACGGCAAGGCTCGCCACACCGAGGTGCGCGACACCAAGCGTGCCCGGCAAGAGGCCGAAGCCGCGAGGCTCGGCGTCACCTTGGAGTGGCTGAAAAACTACATCATGGAAGAGCCGCCGGTTGCGGCTTGATACCATGTTCTTTCTTGGCGGCCTGCTCGTTGAGCAGGCCGCTTTCTTTTTACAATACCTGCAGAGTAAGGTACTGTTTTTGATATGCGAGTCCTCATGGTGAGTACCGACCGCCTTTTGTGCGTGCCCAAAAGTTTCGTGCGCGAGCGCACTATGCTCTATGCGCGAGAAGCTGGTTTCATAGACGTGATCGTTTTTGCGCTTGCAAAGAAGCGCTATGTGACCTCGGTAGATGGTCCCTTGCGCGTCTCTCCCACACAATCGCGCACCAGGTGGCTCTATATAGTTGACACGTACCTGGCCGCGCGTCGTCTAGAGAAGCCCGATGTGATTACGGTACAGGATCCGTTTGAAACGGGTGTGGCGGGCTGGCTCATCGCACGGTATTTTCGCGTGCCGCTCCACGTACAAATCCATACGGATATCTTTGACCCGTATTTTCGCGCGCACTCTTGGCTCAACCGCGCGCGCGTCGTTATCGCGCGCTGGATTGTGCGGCGCGCCGCGCGGGTGCGTGTCGTCTCGGAGCGCATTGCTCTGACACTTTCGCCCCACACACCTGTCTCTGTACTGCCCATCTACACCGACACACAAGCCTTTGCCCGACTGGAGCGCTCCAAACATCCGCGCTTCAAAATCGCGTTTCTTTACATCGGACGGTTGGAAAAGGAAAAACGCGCAGAGATTGCCTTGCAGGCGCTTGCCGATGCGCGCGCCGCCGGGCACGATGCCGGGCTCACTATCGTGGGAGAGGGCAAAGAGGAGGCGCGCTTGCGCGCTCTTGCGCGCTCCAAGGGCCTGGAGCGATTTGTGGAGTTTGTGGGGCGGCGCGACGACATCACGCCATATCTGAAAGAAGCAGACGCGGTGCTCGTACCTTCTGTGTATGAGGGGTATGGCCTGGTGATTGTTGAGGCGCTCGCATCCGGCGTGCCTGTTATCGCGACGGATGTGGGTGTCGCGCGAGAATCGGGCGCCATCATTGCCGATGCGCAGTCATTTAGCGAGACGGTGCTTCAGTGGATTTCTTCCGGCCCGCGCACGGCCTCTTTGCATGGGTATCCCTACGCCTCGCGCGAGGAATATGTGCGCGCGTATGTCTCGGATGTGCGCGCCTGCATTTCGGAGAAGTAGGTGATAGGATACAAACACTATGACGCAAGAATCTCACATTGGCTTTATTGGGCAGGGTTTTATCGGCAAAGCCTATGCCGACGACTTTGAACAGCGCGGCTACAAGGTGATGCGCTATGGCCTGCAACCTGAATACGTGGGCAACAAAGACGCCATTGCCGAGTGCGATGTAGTGTTTGTGGCGGTCAATGCCGCAACCGTGCCTTCGGGAGGGGTGCGCGACGATGGCCATCCGGCCGTGCGATTTGATGATGCCAATGTGCGCTCTGTCATTGCGCTTGCGCGCCCTGGTGCTGTTGTGGTGGTCAAATCCACTCTGCCGCCTGGGATGACATCTTCGCTCCAAGAGCAATATCCGGATCGCATTGTCCTGCATTCGCCGGAGTTCTTGCTTGAGACCACCGCGGCAAAAGACGCTTCGCATCCGGAGCGCAACATCGTGGGAATTCCTAAAGACACTCCTGAACATCGCGCCGCGGCGCAGAAGGTGCTCTCTCTGCTTCCAAAGGCCAACCATGAGACTATCACCGACGCGCGCAACGCCGAACTCATTAAGTACGGAAGCAACGCATATTTGTACCTCAAGATCGTGTTTTCCAACATCTTTTTTCAGCTTGTGGAGAAGCATGGCGGCGATTGGGAAGTGATACGCGCCGGAATAGGCGCTGATCCGCGCATTGGCCCTGCGCATATGGACCTGCACCTTGCCACCGATCCCGCAGGCGTGTACCACCGCCGCGGCGCCGGGCGCAGTTGCTTCATCAAAGACTGGGCGGAACTTTCAGAAATGTATGCAAAAGAATTTCCCAATGATCACCACGCGATTTCTGCACTGCGCGGATTGGAATACAAAAATGTGGAGCTTTTGTGCGCGTACGACAGATACATTGATTTGGTGAAAGGCGTATATGGAAGCGCGCCAGATGTCCCCAAGGCCGTATGACGTACCGTGAGTTTTCAGAACGTCTGGTGGAGCGCGTGGGTGCGCGGGTGCAGGGCGCACGAGGCAACGTGCTTGGCATCATGCAAAAGGGTGATGACCCGCGCAACGAGGTGACAGCCACCGACAAAGAAGCTCACCAGATTCTTATCGGGGCGATACATGAGGCGTATCCGGAGCACAGCGTGTATTCGGAGGAAGACGACGCGCACACGCAGGCAGGAGAATGTGTGTGGGTGCTTGACCCGATAGACGGCACGTCCAATTTCGCCCGAGGCATTCCGCACTTTGCGGTATGTGTGGGGCTTTTGCGCGGCGACGTCCCTGTCGCCGGTGCGGTGTTCAATCCTGCGACGAATGAACTGTTTAGTTTTGAGGAGGGACAAGGGGCGTTCTTGAATGGCGCTCCGATTCGCACGTCGTCTATCATTGATCCGAAACAGGCGCAGGTGTTTCTCCATGTCGGACGTAAGAGCCAGCTTTGGGATTGGGGCGCGGCTACCTTGCGCTCTTTACTGGAGGGTACAAAGAAGGTCAAGGATATGGGTGCGTCCGGCTTGGATTTGTCTTTTCTCGCCGCCGGCCGCGCTGAAGTGGTGGTGTATGGCATGCTTACGACGCGCGATGTTGCTTCCGCGATAGGTGTGGTGCGTGCGGCGGGCGGCGAAGTGTACACCCCGCAAGGTGTCCCCGTGGATTTTTCAGAAGAGCCGCAACCAATCATCGCAACAGCCAACAGGGCGCTCTTTGATGCAGTGCTCCCGCTTTTGCATACTGATCTTCTGCCGCGCTAAAAGAAAAGGCACTGCGCTCAATTAGGTTTCGTGTACATCACTGCCGCCCGATCATTTCTCTTTGGCGCGCGCGCTCTTCATCGGAGCGCAGTGCCTGCTGTTTTTCAAGGTAGGCAGTGATCCTCTCTGGCGCAACGGGAGTGTCGTTACATAGTGCCTCCATCGTATCAGTCCAAAATGAAAGCCGCTCCTGTGTGAGAGTGTGCAACGGGCCTTCTGTGCGTCCGAGTGCCTGCGAGTAATACATAAGCAGAAACCCGATTTTATAGATGCGCATGAGGCGCAGCACCAGATACTCTTCTTCACCGCGGTTGTCGCGCACGTACTGCGCGAGTGTCTGCTCCAGGCTTAGATTGTGATGAAGCATGAAGTTGAGCAGGCGCGCCCAGTCTTCGTATTTGTTGCCAAAATGCAAAGAGGCGGAATCCAAAAGGTAGATGGTGTGGTCGGTAATACGGATGTTGTTTGGCACGAAATCTGCGTGTGTAAGAAAGCCACAGTACCTCTCTATGTTTGTTTTGTGCGTATGGAGCAGTGCCGATGCCTTGGCAAATACTTCTGCGAGGTGCGTGTTCTGCGGGGCGTCCGCCAAGGCCGAAGCGCGGAAGCGCTCAAACTCTCGCAGGTAATCCTGCGCCGATGCGAAGCCGAACGCGCTTTGGATGACATCCGCATGCGCGTAGGTGGTTGCATGCACCCGCTCCTGCACTTCCAGTGCCTGGAGCATGAGGAAAAATTGTTCCTCCAGGGATCGCGCAAGAAGCGGCTGATCTTGCGGTATGTATTCGGTGATGGAAATGAGGTGTTTGCCTCGCCGCAGAAACATGATTTCTGCGGGCGTATGCAATGTGCGGCGTGCAAAGTTGAGCTTGTGGAGCAAGAGGCATGCCTCGCGCTCACGTTCTATTTCTCGCATGCCGGCCGGATCATTGGAAACCTTGATGACGACGCGTTTTCCATCGGAGAGACGCTTTCCCGAAAGAACGAGCTTTTTGCCTCCGCCGCCCACATCGCGCGGTCGCACCATAAGATAGCGTTCACCGGCAATGGGCACCTGAGCCTCATCTAGGGCATTTTCAAGTTTTTCAAGTATTGGTACGACTATGCGCAGTTCATTGGCGACATATGCCTCCCAGGCTTGTTTCTCTTCGTTTGCCCCCATAACAATCGCATCCTATAATCATTCGTACGACACCGCAATTATGAATACTGAAAAAGAAACGGTTTTGGTGACAGGTGCGGCCGGTTTCGTCGGCTCCATTCTCTCACGCACTCTTCTGGATGAAGGGTATGCGGTGGTGGGGGTGGACAACTTTGACGACACTTACGAGCGCCGTTTCAAGGAAGAACAAATCGCGCCGTGTGTGGGCGATCCTAATTTTGAACTTGCGGAGCTGGACATTTGCAACAAAGACGCACTCTTCGCACTTTTGGATCGCACGAAACCTGCGCGCATCATTCACCTAGCCGCGAAGGCAGATACGCGCGCGGCAGTGGACGATCCGTACCCATACATCCAAAACAACATCATTGGCACCCTGAATATCTTTGAGGGTGCCAAACGCATTGGTGCGGTCAATACCGTTTTTGTCTCGTCCTCTTCGGTGTATGGCAACAGTACGGAGGTGCCTTGGAATGAGACTTCGGCCGCTGATGAACCACTCTCGCCATACGGTGCCACCAAGCGCGCCTGCGAGCTTTTTGC
>CBFHTW010000018.1:0-10675 GCA_965659025.1 Minisyncoccia bacterium | reverse complement strand
CCGCCACAGCCTCATCATACGCGCGGCACAAACGCAAAAACGCCGTTTGTGCCGCCGCGAGCGACTCCCAAGAAAAATTCATCGGCGTGCGGTAGTGCGCCCCGAGAAAAAGGTAGCGAAGCGCGTGCGGCAGAAAGCCCCGCGCGACCACGTCAGAAAGGTACACCACATTGCCCTCGGATTTTGCGATCTTCGCCCCCTCTATCTGAATGTGCGCGCGATGCATCCAAAAGCGCGCAAACGGCCGTTTGCCGCTGACAGCCTCGGATTGCGCGATTTCATTGTTGTGGTGGATAGCAAGATGCTCCACGCCGCCGGTGTGAATGTCTATCTGTTCGCCGAGCGTCGCGCGCGCCATGGCCGAGCACTCTATGTGCCACCCGGGGAATCCTTTGCCCCACGGAGAATCCCATCCGAGAGAATCGCTCATTTTCCACAATGCAAAATCGTGCGGGTGATGCTTGCCCGAATGTTCCGCCACGCGCGCGCCGGCTTTCAGATCCTGCGTGCGCACGTTACCGAGCTCCCCGTAGTCGGGGAAGCGCGCGGTGTCAAAGTACACACCGTCGCCAAGCTGGTACGCATAGCCCTTTTCCATAAGCGTGTGTATCATTACGATTTCCCCTGCGATGTGTTCGCTCGCCCTGGGAAATTGAATTTGTTCAGTGTCTATGTTGAGCGCGCGAATGTCGGCCATATATGCGTCCGTGTATTTCGTCGCAAGCGTGTGCATGTTTTCCATGTTGAGCGCAAGCCCCTCGCGCCGCAGGCCCTTTGCCATCTTGTCTTCGCCCTCATCCGCATCAGAAGTGAGATGTCCAAAATCAGTGATATTGATAGTCTGGCGCACTTCATAGCCGTTGTACTGCAAGACACGCCGCAAGGTGTCGGCAAAGACAGCCGCTGAAAGATTTCCGATGTGCTGTGTGCCGTAGACGGTCGGCCCGCAGTTGTACATGCGCACCGCCTGCCCCGCGGGCATGGTAAAGACCTGCTTTTCTTGTCCCAAAGAGTTGTACAAAAAAAGCGCTGGGGAAGCGGCGGCGCGCGTGCCGGTGAAGCTCTGCATGACTCCCATCATAGCCACCGTTTGTGTTTGAAGTAGGCGACCATACAGAGGCCGACAAACACGACAGACCCAAGAATGATCCAGAAATCATACGGGAGTCCTCGGATGGGATTGTGCACCGTATCCATCTGCAAAATAGCGACCATGAGCGCGAGCGGGAATGTGAGAAATGCCATGATGGTGAGCACGCGCATGGTTTCGTTTTCTCTCGTAGAGAGAAGGGAGTTGTTGGTTTCGCGCAACTCATGCAGTGATTCCGTGTGCCGCATGATGTGGTTGTGCACGCGGTAGTATTCGTTGGGCAATGCGCGCAGGTACGGCGCCGCCTCCTCTCCGAAGAGCTGTGCGCCCTCGTGTTCAAGCGAGTGGATAATCTCGCGGTGCGGCTCTATAGCCTGGCGCATGTTGAGCAAATCGCGCGCACAGTGCGAAAGCGCGGCGACCATCTCGTGCTCTTCACCGTGAAATACACGCGCCTCAATGTCGCCCAGGTTGTCGCGCACACGCTCCACCTCGTGCTCTGCGGAGCGATACAAGCGGCGCATCATAGAGTAAAAGACGTAGATGCCGTGGTTTTGCACGTTTGATGTTTCCAAAAGAGTGTTCACCTCAAAGACCTTTGAGAGGTGGTGAATTGTTTCAATCGGCGCATAGTGCGCGGTGATGATGAAATCTTTGCCGACGACGAAGTCCACTTCTTGCTCAATGCTCTCCGGCGCGGCGCGCAGGGAAGGGAAGCGCAAAATGATGTACGCGTAGCGCTCGTGAAATTCTATGCGCACGCGCGAAGAGGGGTGCAGTATCTCTTCTGCGACGAGCGGCGTGATGCCAAATTCGTCCACAAGTGCGCGCACTTCATCGCGCGTCGGACGCTCAAGATCTACCCAGCGCAGACCGTTGTGGGTGTACTCACTACGCATGCGCTCCATTATACGCCATTCGTACGCTATAATCACCGGGATGCATACAGAGTCTGACAAAGGGCACGGCGCACGCAGAGTGTTTGTCATAGGTGCGCTCTGCCTCATACTTGGTTTTTCCGGCGGATATGCGCTCTCCGCTCGCATGCCGGCGCACGCCTCCTCCTCTGCTTCGGTCTCCGGTGCGCCCGCCGATGTAGATTTCGCCCCAGTATGGAAAGCGTGGAGCGTCATAGATGAAAAGTTCGTTCCGGCCGCCGTTTCCACATCCACGCCCACCACCACTCCCGAAGAGGCGCGCCAGAAACGCGTGTGGGGCATGATAGAAGGCATGGCCGCGTCGCTTGGCGACCCGTACACGTTCTTCATGCCGCCGGCGGAGTCTAAAGAATTTCAAGACGAGATCAACGGAAGTTTCCAAGGCGTGGGCATGGAGGTTGCAGTGAAGGACGAAGTACTCACGGTGGTTTCGCCTCTGCGGGGCACGCCGGCCGAGCGCGCTGGCATCAAAAGCGGCGACCATGTGCTCAAGATTGACGGCAAAGACACGCGCGGTATGGACGCTCCGCAGGCCGTCAAACTCATTCGCGGGCCCAAGGGCACGCGCGTGGAGCTTCTCATTGAACGCTCCGAAACCAAAGCGCCGTTTACCATCACCATCACGCGCGACGTCATCAACATCCCCATCGTAGAGACCAAACGTCTTGACGGCGGCGTGTTTGTCATCCAGGTGATGAGCTTCACCGCCACATCGCCCGATCTCTTCCGCAACGCCCTGCGCGAATTCGTCTCTTCCGGCGACACCAAGCTCATTATTGATTTGCGCGGCAATCCCGGCGGCTACCTTGAAGCCGCGGTAGACATCGGCAGCTGGTTTTTGCCTTTGGGTGACGTGATAGTGACGGAAGACTACGACGGCCACGGCCCCTCGGTGGTGCATCGCAGTCGCGGGTATGACGCATTCAATAGCAATTTGCGCATGGCGATTTTGGTAGACAAAGGTTCCGCATCGGCATCCGAGATTCTCGCTGGCGCTCTGCGCAACCATGGCAAGGCTACGCTCATCGGCACCGAGACCTTCGGCAAAGGCTCTGTGCAAGAGCTGGTGGACATCACGCCGCAAACAGCCCTCAAGATCACCGTGGCCCACTGGCTCACGCCCAACGGCACGCAGATTCCCACCACAGGCATCGTTCCGGATATCACCGTCAAGATGAGCGACGACGACCTAAAGGCAAAGCGCGATCTCCAGCGAGACAAAGCGGTTGAGTTTCTCACCAAGGGGGAGTAAGCTCTCCTCATGAAGGTTATTTTTCTTAAAGACGTCGGCGGCGTCGGGCAAAAAGGTTCCGTCAAAGATTTCTCCGATGGCTACGCCATAAACTTTCTTGTGGCCAAGGGTCTTGCCGTGCCTGCCACGGCAGAGCGGCTTGCGGCCCTGGAGCGCGAGCGCAAAGAAAAAGAAGTGCACCACGCGGTGGAGATGCGCCTGTTGGAGGCAGACATTCACTCTCTTGAGGGCGCGCGCATAGACATACAGGCACGCGCCTCGGAGAAGGGCGGCCTCTTCAAGGCGATCACGCCAGCGGACATCGCCGGGGCCATTGCCGCAGAGCGCAACGTGCGCGTGCCTGTCGCGTTCGTGCAGACAGCGCCCATCAAAACAGTGGGGGAGCATGCAATACAAATCGCGGCGCGCCCTAATCTTGCCGCGAACATCACTCTTTCAGTGCGAGCGAAATGAAAACGAATGTTAGACCACCTCAACGAGGCGGCGCGTCTGCGTTGTGCCGTCAAAGTTGCGCTTGCGCTTGGAGCTGAATCGCACTGTGCCGTTCTTGCGTGCAAAAACAGTGTGATCCTTGCCGAGGCTTGCGCCGCGCCCCGCGAGCATCTTGGTGCCGCGCTGGCGCACGATAATCTCTCCAACGCCGACCTTCTGGCCGTCGGCGCGCTTCACGCCGAGATACTTCGGATTTGAATCTCGTAGGTTTTCCGCTGTTCCGCCACCTTTCTTTGTTGCCATAGTGTTATGATTTCAAGCACGATGAGTATACCGAAGAAGCTTATAGAAATCAAGGCACAGGCCGACACCCTGCTCCCGGATGTGGCCGTACCCGTCATTGTCCTGTGTATAGGCCTTGCCTCCTTTGGTTTGGGCCGTCTTTCAGCCCTGGAGGAGGCCAAACCCCCGGTAACGATAGGGAAGGCACCCGCGGCCGCAGAGCCCAAGGCCCTGTTTTTAGGGGGCGAGGTGGTGGCAGCGCGTTCAGGAAGTGTGTACTATTTTCCCTGGTGTGGCAATGCCACGAAGATGTCTTCTGTCAACAAGGTGTGGTTTAAGGACGAAAGGGCGGCACAAGCGGCAGGGTATGCGCCCGCCAAAAACTGCAAAGGTTTGGGTTCTGCCTCCAGCACGGTACAATAGTCCGCATGATCGTCGTAGACGTAGAGGCCTCGGGCACAGAGGCCAAGAAGCACTCCATTGTGAGTGTCGGCGCGCTTGATCTCGCCAACCCTTCGTACCGCATGTACGAAGAGTGTCATGTGTGGGAAGGCGCGCACATCATGAACGAAGCGCTCGCGGTCAACGGCTTCACCAAGGAGCAAATTCTTGATACCAACAAACAGAGCGAGGCGGATCTCATTCATCGTTTCTTGCGCTGGGCGGAACCACTAGAAGACAGAACGCTCGCCGGGCAAAACGTTTCTTTTGACAGAGATTTCTTAAAGGCCGCCGCCGAGCGCGCTGGCCACACCGATTGGCAGTTTGCATACCGCACCATAGACACGCACACTCTCGCCTGGATGCACATGATACAGCGCGGCATAACGCCGCCCGTGCGCCACAAGCGCTCCGCGCTGGACCTTGACGCCATCATGGTCTACTGCGGCATTCCCGAGGAGCCACAGCCGCACAATGCCCTGACCGGCGCGATTTCCCACGCCGAGGTCATCTCGCGCCTTCTCTACGGCCGCAAACTCCTCCCCGAGTTCGCGCAGTACCCGATACCATGGCAGTAGGGAAGCGTCAGTTTCTCATGCGCAACATTCTGCGCGTGTTGCGCACCATTCGCCGGGTGGATCCGGTGTTCTTTTATCTTGGTTCGGTGCTCGTCATTATCGCCACCGCGCTTCCATACCTTACGTCGTGGTTCTCTGCGGAGTTCATCAACCGCCTCTCTTCAGGACAAATTCACAGCATCACCGACCCGTCTATTTTGTTTTTGGCGGCCGGATATATTCTTCTGCCATTTGTTGTGTCTCAGTTGAATTTGTGGCGAGGATACCTGCGTACCAAATTTACTACTCGCTTTCAGACTGAAAGAGATCAGGAACTACTTAACGCACAGGCGAGGTTTGATATCCAGACCCACGAGGATAGCGAGTTTAAAAATCTGCAAATCAAGGTGAGAGAAAATCAATATCGGTTGAGTAATTTTTCTATTAATACCCTTGATCTCCTTCCTAGCATGACCGACATGGTCGTATCGGTCGTTATTCTTTCTTCATACAGTGCCTATCTCACGCTCGCGCTGTGCATCTCTATGGTGCCCCAACTGCTTGTACAGCTTCGTTTCGGCCAGAAAGTGTTTGGTATTTGGGGTGCGCGGGCAGAACTGCGCCGCAAATACTCCGAATACTGGAGCAACTTCTTCGGACTTGCGTATGTGACAGAGATGCGCATACTCCACAGCGCACCATTTTTCTGGAGACGCATTGCGCAGGTGATAGGGCAGTTCAACGCCGAGCTGACAGGCAACGAATCGCGCAGATTTTTGTTTCAGTCACTTTCAGCACTGCTTCCGCTCATTGTCAGTGGCGTGGCGCTCGTCTTTCTCATGCGCGACGTAATTGCGGGTGCCGTGGCGCTCGGCACATTCGTGTTCTTTGCGGCGCGTATTATGGACGTCCGTGGCGCGCTCTCCCTGTTTGTCTTTGCTGTGCGCGACATTTCCACCGACAATCTTTTCATTTCGGATATTTTTACCTTTTTGGACACGCCAAATGTGTTGCGCGACGGCGCGCTTCCCGCGCCCACCCGTGCTCCGACGATAGAATTCCGCAACGCAACATTCCGCTACCCCAAGGGCTCTGCGGAAGTTTTGAGAGACATCTCGTTCACCATCAATCCGGGGGAGAAGCTCGCCATCGTTGGCGTCAACGGCGCGGGCAAGACGACGCTCTCCAAGCTTCTCATGCGTTTTTATGATCCGACGGTGGGGGAGGTATTGGTAGACGGCGTCCCGCTCTCCGGCTACAACATCGCGTCATGGCATCGCCGCATCGGCTATCTCGCCCAAGAGTACGCCAAATACCATCTTCCCGTGGCCGAAGCTATCGCGCTTGGAGACACCAGCGTGCCGATCTCTCGCGAGAGAGTCGTAGCGGCGGCCCAAAAATCCGGCGCGGACGAATTTATCAGTCGTTGGCCACATGGGTACGACACGCCGCTTGGTAAAGAGTTTGACGGAGAGGAACCATCAGTGGGGCAATGGCAAAAAATTGCTCTCGCGCGCCTGTTCTACCGCAACCCCGATATCTGGGTACTTGATGAGCCAACGTCGTCCATAGACGCGGTTGCGGAGCTGGAGGTATTCCGTGAACTTGAAGGTTTGCCTGATGATAAGACGGTCATTCTCATCTCGCACCGTTTCAATACCGTTCGCAACGCCGACAAGATTATTGTGGTTGAAGACGGAACGATCAAAGAAATGGGCACGCACAAAGTGCTGATGGCAATGAAGGGCACGTATGCAACATTATTCACTGCGCAGAAAAAATCGTACGAAGGCCCAACCGCCCACAAAAGCGGGGAATAGGGAAGAGTGGCTTACAGTTTTACAAACGCGCGAAAAAGAAAACCGCCTTGTGGAAGGGCGGCTTCCACAGGCGGCGATTACTGATCAGGCGGCGTTGCGTTGGGGAAGAGGCCGGGGGCTCTTGGAAACCAAGATGGCTCCCTTGAGATCGGCTTCCCAAGCCGCGAGGACACCATCACCGTCGATGACCACGGCAGTGGCGACGTTACCATGCAGAGCCCTCTCGGCCCACTGCACGGCTTCCTCGAAGTCCTTCACTTCCCGTCCTATAATCGCAGTCACGATGCCGGTCGTTTGCGGATAGAGGGAGGGCAACTCCCATTTACCGCTCCAGCGCGGATCGCGACCGACGTAGTACATCTCGCCGTGGTCTCCGCGACCATAGACTGCGAGGACAGAGCCTGCGTCGAATGCGTAGAAGCGGCGCGCACGCTTGAAGTAGTGCAGCCAGTCCTGAACATGCATTTCGATTTGGTAGGCATAGTCAACGCCATTCTTGAGGCGCACGGTCAAAGTTCCCGCTGCCCCGTTGTCGACTTCGTGATCGTGAGCTTCAAGTCGCATGAGTACCTCCCTGCGATGTGGATCAAAAACCGGTAATAACTATAGCATATTATATATAATATGGTCAACAGCTTCAAAGGTAGGTTCAACCTGCTAATGCACCACCCCAGACTTCTAAACTAAAGGCGTCGTATACACTCCCCATGTTCTCCCACAAAATGCTCAGGAGGTAGGGAATAGGGAAGAGGGTTTTTGTCTTTGTTAGAAATGACCCTCTGCCCCTGCCCTAGTCAGTCAAAATAATTTTCCCAAGCATGTATGGATACATGCGTATACACAAAGTACACACACACCTTATTCGTGTGCGCCCCAGCGGTTTTTATGGGCCCTTCTAGGTGCAGGGGATAAAGGTGCACCTGGCTCCATGCGGCCATCTTTTGAAATATATAACGTCGCACAATATATCTTTTGCGACGTTATATATCCAAAGATATAGAGACATTGAGACCCTGATACCACTCTGGTAAATCTGCGTGCCGCATACTCACCCACTTGTTGTTATAGAAAAAATAAAGTGCACCGAAATATGTTCGGTGCACTTCCCTGATCTGTGTCCACGCAGGCGCAAATCAGATTTCGTATTCCTTCACGACCGTTTGCCACGGCCATGGCTCCGGAACGACGAACGGCTACTCGCGGCTTTGCGGCGGAGATGGCGTGATGTCCATGTCCACCAGCCGGTCGCCTTTGCGATCTCGGCTGACCACCTGGCCCCACGAGTCATTCGCGCCCTTGGGCACGACCGTCGTGTACTTTGTCGCAACCACCGGAACGATCCGATGTTGCGCGGCGGTCGTGAGTCCGACAGCCATCAGGCCGGATGCAAAAAACACTGCGGCCAGCGTCGTGGAAATTATTTCCACACGGTACGCGATTTTTGCAATATTCATCATCTCCTCCATTTGGTTCTGCCGTCCAGTATAGCACAGATAGCAGAAAAGTCAACTGTAGTTATGATGGCAAATATGCGACTGGGTTCAGGTACCCGGAGAGCGGTGCCACAGGCATGACCGCGTTTGCACACGCAGTTTGTTTGTTGGTTGCAGAGCCGAGCGTTACGATTTGTGTGGCAGAGGCCACATACACCCCAAAGTGCAGGTGCGGCCCGGTGGCAAAGCCGGTCTGGCCGCTATACCCCACCAAGTCACCCGTGGAGAGCCCCTCCCCTTGCGAGACGGTAATTTGAGAGAGGTGTGCGTAGAGAGTCGCGAGGCCGTTGTCATGTTTGATCATCACCCACTTTCCGAATGAGTAGCATCCACGCACTACGTCAGTATTGCCCGTGCCTACAACCACCCCGAAGCGTGCCGCCTTTACAGGTGTGCCCACGCGCGCGGCAAAGTCTATGCCATTGTGTCCTTTGCCGTTGTATGCGCCACTGCGAGCAAACGCTGTGTTGCCGAAGTATTGCGTGACGCGCACCGAATCAAGCGGCCACGAGAGCACGCCGGTACCGAGCCCGGTGAATGCCGAAAGGTCCACTTGGTATTGAAATTTACCTTTAAGATCAGAGAGCGCTTGTTCCATCACCGCTTTCGCCGCCTGCTTGTCGGCGATGATCTTCTGGTAGTTTGACTCTTGAGACTTCGTTTGGGCGAGAAGCTCTTGCTGTGCCTTGCGTGTTGCATCCAGCGAACCCTGCTGTGCCACGAGCGTGCGCTGTTGTTTCAAGAGTTCCGCCTTTTTTGCCTCGGTCGTCGTTTTTGTTTGTGTAAGAGAGGCTTTCTCGCTCGCGAGTTTCGTAATGCGATCGCCCACGGCATCTTGCAGAGTGCGGTTGCGGCTTATCTCATCCCACGCACCGACGAGATTTTCCGAAGAGAGCGTTACTTCAATAATCGGTTGCGTTTCCACCATGTTCATTCTGCGCATGGCGGCGGCAAGCGCCACATTGTTGCTTTCAATGGAACCTTGTTTATGTGCAATGCCTCGCGAGAGCTCCTGTATTTGCAACTGCGTAGTGCTGATTTGATTTTTGGTGCGTGTGATGGATGCGGTGAGTTTTTTGCGAGAGAGGTCCAGTTGCGTAAGTGTGTTTTGGAGCGTCTGTTTTTTAGATGACACCGCTTGCAACTGCGCCTCGTACTGGGCGATTTCTTTGTCCAGCGCGGTTATCTGATCATTGTGAGACTGAATCTGTGCTTGGAGTTGATCTGTTTCTGTATCCGCGTGTACAGGTGCGCCGACGAGACACACCAACACATAAAGAAGAATGGCCGTTTTGCGAGTTAGGTTTCTCATCATGATGATACTGTCGCCACGAGGCGTATGGCCGCATCAACGCGTCGGAGCACCTCCTCCTTCCCTAGTATCTCGGCAACGACAAACGGATCGGGTGATTTGTCTTTTCCGGTAAGCGCGAGGCGCAAGGGCCAAAGCACGTTGCCTCTGCCGTGTTCGCTCGCGTAGTCCCACAGCGTCGCCTTGACGGAGCTTGCGGAGAAGTCGTTAAGCGCGCCGAGCGTATCTTTCGTATGCCCGAGATGCACCGAGGCCTCGGCCGCCTCCTGGCCTTTGTTTAGAATGCGCGTTGGGTCCTCAATCTGCGGAGGTGTGAAAAAGAAGTCATACTCCCCTGCGCTGGCCGCGTTACGCATATCCTCCAGCGTGCTGATTGTCTGGCGCAACAGAGGCACAAGCGCACTTGCTACTCGCCCATCCCATACGCCGAGCCGATCGCGTACCAGACCCTCAAGCGTAGGTAAGGCATACTGTGCGAACTCATTCTCGGAGAGCCGCGTTATGTATTCTCGGTTGAACCATCGTAATTTTTCAATATCAAAGATCGCGCCGCCCTTGTGTATGTGCGAGACGTCAAAGAGCCGTACAAGCTCCTCGCGCGAGAAGAGCTCCTGCTCCGTGCCCGGATTCCAGCCGAGCAGGGCGAGATAGTTGACGAGCGCATCGGGCAAAAATCCAGCCGAGCGATATTCGTTTACCGATACCGCGCCATGGCGCTTTGAGAGCTTACTGCGATTGGGCGCAAGGATGAGCGGAATGTGCGCGTATGCCGGACGCGGGAATCCGAGCGCCTCCAAGATGAGTATTTGCCGCGGCGTGTTGGAGATGTGGTCTTCTCCGCGAATCACATGCGTCACGCCGGCGTCGTGATCGTCCACAACCACCGCGATGTGATACAGCGGTTCACCCGCGTGCTTTGCGATGACAAAGTCCCCGAGCTCGGTGGTGTCAAAGGTGATGTGTCCGCGAATAAGGTCGTCAAATTCCACGACGGTGCCAGGGTTGCGAAAACGGATCACATGGTTGCCCGAGCCGCCTGCACTTTCCTCCGCTTCGTA
>CBFHTW010000017.1:0-10766 GCA_965659025.1 Minisyncoccia bacterium | reverse complement strand
CTCGCGCTTCTGCTTGGTTGTGAGGAGCACACAGTGCTCTGTGTTTCCGGCAAGACAGGCGAGGGCGTGGGAGAGCTCTTAGACGCGGTGGTGGAGCGCATTCCCGCACCGGAAGAAAACGTGCCACAGCCGCAGGCGCTCGTGTTTGATTTTGGATACTCGGATCACCGCGGCGTGATTATCTATGCCCGCATATTTGGCGGCACATTTCATAAAGGAGACGTGTTACAGCTTATCGCCGCGAATGCATCGTTTACCGCGCTTGAGGTAGGCGTGCTCACGCCGGATGAGAAGCCGCGCGACGAACTCTCCGCAGGAGAAATCGGATACATCGTTACGGGCATTAAAAAACCGGGTATTGCCTCGGTGGGCGATACCGTAACCGCGCTCAAACAACCCGCGCCACCGTTTGCCGGATACCGCGCGCCAGCGCCTGTCATTTGGGCTAGTGTGTATCCGGAGAGCCAAGATCATCTCGCGCTGTTGCGGCAGTCGCTGGAGCGCCTGCGGCTTTCCGACTCATCGCTTTCATACGAAGAAGAATCGTCTGGTGTCATGGGCAAGGGTTTTCGGTGTGGATTCTTGGGCATGCTTCATCTGGAGATTGTGGTGGAGCGTTTGCGCCGCGAATTCAACATGGAACTCATCGTTACCACGCCGACCACTGCCTATGAGGTTACGCGCACCAACGGCACTGTGGAAATGGTGTATGCACCGATTCGCTTTCCGGATGACGGCACCACGCGCTCAGTGCGAGAGCCCTGGACCAACGTGTCTATCATCACGCCTCCTGAATACCTCGGGAGCATCGTACAACTTCTCTATGAACACGAGGCGGTGGCAGGCGAGACGGAAACGCTCCCCGATGGCAAGACGCGCCTAGAAGCAGATATGCCACTGCGCGAGCTCATGCGGGGTTTCTTTGATTCGCTCAAGAGCATCTCATCGGGTTTTGCATCGCTCTCGTATGGCGATCTTGCACTGCGTCCGGCTGATGTGGTGCGCATGGATGTATTGGTTGCCGAGGAAATGGTACCGGCGTTTGCGCGCATTGTCTCGCGCCGTCGTTTGCAACAAGAGGCCGAGGCGATCGTGGAACAGCTCTCCAAACTTCTACCGCGCCAATTATTTGAATTGAAAATCCAGGCGAAAGCGCTCGGGCGCATCATCGCCTCGCGGCGTGTCTCGGCTATGCGCAAAGACGTTACCGGTTATCTGTATGGCGGCGACGTAACGCGCAAGAAAAAGCTTTTGGAAAAGCAGAAGAAAGGGAAGAAAAAGATGCTCGCGCGCGGGAAAGTTGATATCCCGCACGAGGTGTTTCTCAAGGTCGTCCGCGGAAAAGAGTAGCCGCGCCTAACGGGTGAAGAGGGTGATAAGCCCAGGGGCAAACACCAACACCATACCCGCGATGACAATAACCGCAATAACGCTCCAAATGGAGTGTGCGACCTTCTTCGTGCGTTTATCAAATAGAAAACTCATGCGGTATGATTATACGTGCATGAAAGGCTTTGAGCAACATATCATCACCCGCCGCGATCCGGTGCGCCTTTTGTATAAACGCATCCTGATCGTGCTCTGTGTGGCGCTTTTGGTGGTACTGGCCCAGAGTGTGTGGAGTATGTATGGCAAGAGTGCCGAGACAGCCGAGGCTAGGGCCGCCGCAGAAGCGCACCTTTTAGAGCTTCAAGAGCGCAAACGCGTCCTAGAGACCACTGTTGCCGACTTGAAGAGCGACAGGGGTGTGGAGGCGCAACTGCGCGAGCAGTATGCCCTGGGGAACTCTGGAGAGGGGTTGGTGATTGTAGTGGGAGACACCCCCAAGCCGCAAAAGCAGGCACAAGGCTTTTCGGCGTTCACATGGCTACGCAGTATCTGGCCGTGGTGATGCTTGGTAGCTCAATCTGTGCGGGTACGGGGAATCTCCCGCGCCTCTCGTCGCGCCGTCGCGCTCCTCGGGCTGGGCACCGCCTCGCGGCCTCGCCTGCTGGCTCGGCATCGCTCCGGCGTTCGATTCCCCGTCACGCCGTGCGCAGGCACGGCGTTTACCCACACGATTTTGCCATGCTCAATCTGTGCGGGTACGGGGAATCGAACCCCGATCTAATGCTTGGGAAGCATTCGTTCTACCACTAAACTATACCCGCGAGAGGTACATGATATACTACAGGACACTTATACGTTTTACCATTTCCGCACCATGGCGAAAGAGAAAAAAGTAACCATTTACTCAACTCCCACCTGTCATTTTTGCCACATGGCAAAGGAATATTTCACCGCGCACCAGGTGCCCTTCACCGACTACGACGTACTCTCAGATCTCACGAAGCGCCAGGAAATGATTCAGAAAAGCGGTCAGATGGGTGTGCCCGTTATCTACATCGGGGATGAAATGACTGTTGGCTTTGACGAACAGCGCATCGCGCAACTCCTCGCGGCGTAGTATTCTCCCCTACAGAGTTTGCTTGCCCTCGTGAGCAAGGCTCTCGCGGGTGGCGTTCGGAAAACATAAGAATATAGGATATTCTTATGTTGTTCCTCACTTGCCCTCGTAGTTCAACGG
Source organism: Minisyncoccia bacterium (assembly GCA_965659025.1). Taxonomy (GTDB): domain Bacteria; phylum Patescibacteriota; class Minisyncoccia; order Phycocordibacterales; family UBA2100; genus CBFHTW01. Next base: position 8,200 of record CBFHTW010000017.1, on the reverse strand, counting down.
ATAGAACAGCCCCGTCCTAAGGGGTTGATGTGGGTTCGATTCCTGCCGAGGGCACCAAGACAAAATTACATTACGCATCCACACCGACAGCTTCGGTGATGGAGGTAAAGCCGTCGCGCTTGAGGAGCTTTGGGAGCTCTGCGCAGATTTCCGCGGATAGTTGTGGGCCATTGAAGATAAGTCCGGTGATGAGCTGGACCAACGAGGCCCCCGAGCGGATTTTTTGGTACGCGTCTTCTGCGGTGAAGATGCCGCCACAGCCGATCACAGGGAGAGCGCCCTGGGTGTGGCGATAGGCGAGGCGAATGAGCTCATCGGAACGCTCCTTGCAAGGTGCCCCGCTTAGATTGCCGCGATGGTGTGCGTGCGCTTCTATTTCAGCGCGATCAAGCGCGGAGTGCGTTCGGTCATGTTGTAAATTGCCGATGATCATGGCGGCAATGGGGAATTCACGAATCACGTCCACGAGGCGCAGAGTGTCTTCATCGGAGAGCACAATGGGCATTTTGATGAACAGCGGGCGCGAAAGGCGCAGGGCGCATACTGCTTGCAGTAGTTCGCGCAGGCGTGATGGTTCGTAAAATGAGACATCAGAGAGTAGGTTTGGGCAGCTTATGTTGAGTTCAAGATAGGCAAACGGCACGCCGGAGCGCTCTGCTTTTTCAAACGCCTCGCATATATCCGCGATGGCATCAGCGTGCGTGGTAATGGACCGTGTGTTGGTTTGGCCAATGGAAATGCCTATGGGGATATCAAATACTTCTCCACGCAGGTGAGAGAGTACGGCGTCCATGCCAGTAGACCTGAAGCCCTTATTGACGAGAATAGAGCGCGACTTCACCATGCGCGATAGGCGGGGGTATGGGTTGCCGGCGTAGGGTTTTTTGGTAACGGTGCCGACACTTTCAAATCCAAGTCCTATGCTTGAGACAATACGCGTGAGCTGTGCCTCGTGGTCAAAACCAGCCGCCATGCCTACTGGATTTTGGAAACGGATGCCCGCGACGGTACTCTCCAGTCTTGGGTCTTGAATGCGCATTGTGGTGCGTAAAAGCCATGGGAACCCGGGTACCCGGCCGAGTACATAGCCAGTGCGCAGGAAGAATTCGTGGATAGGCTCGGAGTCAAAGAGAAAAAAGACCGGTGCGGCGCCGCGGCGATACAGCCAGCCCAGAGCCCGCACTACCTGGTGCTTCATAGCGGCTATTGTATGCACCAGCGTGAATTGTGCAATGACAGCGTGCGGATTCTGATATACTTCCGGTATATGGACATGAATAAAGACGACATGCTTGAAGAGACGTACCGTTTAGCTCGCGACAACAACCGCATGTTGCACGCAATGCGCCGCAATGCGTTTTTGAGCGGCCTTGTGCGCGTGGTATTTTGGGCGGCGATTATCGCGGCGACAGTGTGGTCGTACATGCAATTTGTAAACCCTATTTTGCAGAGTGTCGCGCAGACGACGAGTCAACTACAGTCGGTGGGGGGAAGCGCTGGTATACAGATTTCGCACCTGCAGGAGACACTCAACAGCCTCAAGGGCAAAATCCCTGGGTTTTAGATATCACGTGTGCTTCCATTCACACCTATTTCGTTCGTGTGCCTGGGGTGAGACTCGCACTCACGACCCTTCGCTCTTCAGGCGAATGCTCTAACTAACTGAGCTACCCAGGCGGTACCGGGCACTATATCATATGCCACTACTGCGCCGCTACCTGCTACGCACCTTGAGTTTGGTTTGGCGCTTTTTGTTTACCTTCGGTAGGCGGATGGTGAGTACGCCATGAGCCTCGGAGGCTTCGGCGAGATCTACGTCCACCTCTTCTGGCAACATAATCGTGCGGGAAAATGCTCCCCAGTATAGTTCACGCAAGAAATAATCGTCTTCGTTCGTCTCTTTTTCGTCGTGGCGTTGACCGCTGATGGTGATCATTTCGCGCGTCAGAGAGAGATCAAGATTTGTCCCCATGACACCCGCCACAAAGGCGCGCACGATGATGTCGTCGGCTGTTTGGTGCACATCCACTGCGAGCTCAGGGATATTCCCGTGCTGTCCGTGGCCGTCTTCCTCTGGGAGTGCCACGCGGATGTGCCGTCCATGGCCATCTTCCTCGTGTCCTTCGTTGGCACTGAGGTGTCGTCCCATGTCGTCTTCAAAATATTCATGCTGGTCGCTGTTGCCAAGCAGTTGCGAAAGAAAAGATGGCTTTTTAAGACTCATAGCATGTGATGATTATTTGGTAGTGCGATACAAACGGCGGCCAGATGTGCGTTGTGTGCGCTTGACGAGTTCCAGTATGAAAAGAATCAGCGCAACGCCCACCCACACCGCAGCAAACGCGCGGTACAGATATACATCTGGTGTGTTCAGTATAAGGAAATTAAAGGCACTGTGCAAAAGAGAGGCGAGGATAACTCCGACGCAAGCATACGCGAGCCGGGTGCTCCGCGGTTTGTAAAAAGAGAACGCAAGAAAGATACCAATGACGCCGGATGCGAGCACATGCAGAAGCGTGGCACCTACGAAGCGTAGGTTGTCTGTAAGGATAGTTTGCAGTATGGTCCCGGTACTAAGCGGCTGTAGGAGGAATAGGGCGTTTTCAATGGAGGCAAAGCCGAGCGCTATGGCGATCATGTATACCACTGCGTCAATTGGCTCGTCGTTGTCGTGGCGGTACAAGACCGTGAGCCGCGCCGCGAGAAACTTGAAGATCTCTTCAATGAACGACCATGCCACGAACACGAGCGTGGTGCTTGCCAGAAGCGGTGCAACTGATTTTTGGATAGGGATGACGACGGCCACCGTTACCATGCCAGCAATGAAAGCGAGTGCGATGAGGCGGCGCGGCTCCGGATGGACTCTGTCTTCGCGTATCCAAAACCACAGCCATCCAAGCGCCGGTAACACGCCTCCAAGAAGTGCATATCCAATAGATGATGCTTCTAGCATTGTTTCTATTCTACCGCAGGCCAGGGGGCGGTCATAAGGAGTCCGGCGTCCTTTGTGGGCAACCCTGTCTGCGCAGGCAGGTGCTGCCAGATCGCCTCGGTAACAAACGGCATAAACGGATGCAGGAGTTTCAGCGATGTTGTGAGGATGTGTGAAAGGGCCCACTGTCGCGAGAGCTTGTCGGCGGCGCTTCCGTCTCTGAAGATGGTCTTGCTCTCCTCAAGTACCACTGCCGCGAACTCATCCCATACGTAGTGGTAGAGTTTTTCGCTCGCAAGGTGGAAGCGAAATCCATCAAGGTCGGATGTTACATCGCGCGTTACTTCGCTGAGGCGGGCGAGGAGAGCTTCATCGGCCGCGGAAAGCGCTGGTCTTTCTGTCTCAAACCCCGACTCAAGCACAAAGCGGGCGACGTTCCAGAGTTTATTGGCAAACTTTTTGTACGCGCCGATCTTGCGCGGATCAAGGTTGAGATCGGTTCCCGGCGTGTTGCCGACCACGAGCCCCATGCGCAGAGCATCAGTGCCGTACTCTTCCGATACCTCCATCGGTGAGATGACGTTGCCCTTTGACTTGCTCATCTTTTGCCCCTTCGCGTCGCGCACCATGCCGTGCATGTACACATACCGGAATGGCACATCACACGTCACATACAGCCCGAGCATAATCATGCGAGCGACCCAGAAGAAAATGAGATCGGCGCCCGTTTCCATCACGGTCGTTGGGTAGAATGTCTTGAAGTCGGCGTCCTCCGGAAAACCAAGCGTTACGAATGGCCACTGGCCTGAGGAGAACCAGGTGTCAAATGTGTCAGGATCTTTGCGCACTGTGCCGCCGCATGTGGGGCAGGCGGTGAGAGTATCTTCAATGTCTACAAAACCGTCGTGGCACGCGTCACACAGCTTGGCAGGAATAGGGATGCCCCAGACGATTTGGCGGGAAATGTTCCAGTCTTGGATGTTGCTTAGCCAATGCTTGAGAATCTTTTCGTGATTTTCGGTGAGCACATGTACGCGGCGCTCCTCCACTGCCTGCAGTGCCTTTTCGGCAAGCGGCTTCATAGAGACAAACCACTGGTCTTTGACTTGTGGCTCTATTTCACGGTTGCATTTGTAACACACCGGCACTTCGTGCGTGTAGGCGGCGTCAATTTTCTCCACCAGACCTTTTGCTTGAAGCTTCTCAATGATTTTGCCGCGAGCTTCTTTGATGTTCATGCCGGCGAATTCTTCGGCGATAGGGAGAAGCTTGCCGCGCCAGTCAATGATCTGCTCGTAGGGGAGATTGTGGCGCTGTGCGATGTCAAAGTCTATCGGGTCGTGCCAGGGGGTGATGGTCATCACTCCGGTGCCGAGTTCCATGTCAATGCACTCGTCTTTGATGACGGTGGCGGTGATGCGGCCGTTGATCCATTCCAGCTCAAAGGTGTCGCCTTCTTTGTATTGCGCATAGCGGGCGTCGGCGGGATGCATGACCACGTACTTGTCGTCGAATTTCGTCTCGGGGCGCGCGGTGGCGATGGTGAATGGTCCGTACTTGAGGTAATAGAAATTCTCGGTGCGCGTTTCGCGGTCGGTCTCTAGGTTGGAGAGCGACGTCTGGTGCTTGGGGCACCAGTTGACGATGCGCGCGCCGCGGTAGAGGAGCTTGTCGTCGGAGAGTTTCTTGAATGTGTTGTACACCGTGTGTACGACGTGCTCGTCAAGCGTAAACAGCCCACGCGACCAGTCGCACGATGCGCCAAGCTGGCGGAGTTGTCCTTCCATGAAGGATTTGTTGTCCAGCGTAAACTTGAGGATTTCTTTGTAAAGCTCTTCCGGTTGCATCTCAAAACGCGAGCGACCTTCTTTTTCCAACTTCTTCTCGTACACTACCTGCGTTTCAAATCCGGCGTGGTCGGCACCGGGGAGCCAAAGCGTCTTTTTGCCGCGCATGCGCGCGAAGCGAATCATGATGTCTTGCAAGGTAACGAAGAGCGCGTGTCCGGCGTGCAGGGAGCCGTTGGCGTTGGGCGGGGGCATGATGATGGAGAACGATTCGCTCCTCTCTCCCGGGAGGTTGTCTGGATTGAACTGACCGCTTTCTTCCCATGCGGCGTACAGGCGGCTTTCGTGTTCCTTGGGGTCGTAGGGCTTGAGAAATATCTCCGGGGCGTTGCGTTGTTCAGGCATCGGCCTATTTTAGCAGTAATTAGGCCGTTTTTGCCAGTCGGAGATTGCCATTGGCCGCGAGCGTGGTGGTGTCGGCAAAGTGGCCCGCTTGTGCATGAAAATATCCTGCAAGCGCGATCATGAGTGCGTTGTCGGTGGCGAGCGAAGGCGCGGGCACCAAAAGCTCGGCTTGGTCGCCCGAGTGTTTGAGTGCCTGCGCGAGTGAGGCGCGGATGTGGGTGTTGGCTGAGACGCCGCCGCCGACGAGGATGGTGCGCGCGCCGTATACATCGGCCGCCGCGAGAGTCTTCGCCACCAGTATCTCGGCGGCGGCGTCTTCAAATTCGCGCGCGAGCGAGAGACGCGTCTCTTCGGTAAGCGGAGCGCGCGCTTCTGCCATGCGGCGCCTGGCTGTCTTCAGTCCTGAAAACGAAAAATCAAAATCGCCCGAGTGCGCCATGCCGCGCGGAAGTTTTTCTTCGCTTGCGATGCCGCGCTCGCGCGCGAGCGCGGCGAGCCGACTGATCTCTGGCCCGCCGGGGTAGGGAAGGTCTAACACACGCGCCACTTTGTCAAAGGCTTCGCCCACGGCGTCGTCGCGCGTGGCGCCCACAAGCTCATACTGCATCCAGTGCCGCGAGAGCACGAGCTCTGTGTGTCCGCCAGAGATAAGGAGCGAAAGCAGGGGAAACTGTATAGGACGCAATGCGCCGTTCTCTATTGCAGAGAGCATGATGTGCCCCTCCATATGATTGACGGCGACAAGCGGCACATTCCACAGCGCAGAAAGCGCCTTTGCAAAATTGACGCCGACCCACAGCGCGGGTTCAAGACCAGGGCCATAGGTGACGGCAATCGCATCTATTTGCGGCCCTCTGTAGTGAGAAGCAAACGCGGCGAGCATCTCTCCGAGTTCCATCTCGCGCGAGAGAATTGCGAGCACCGAGGCAGGTAATGGTGATGCACCGTCGCTTGCCTCATGTAATTCTCCGGCCTCTTGCAATGCCGCCTGCATGATGGGCACGAGGTTTTTCGCATGTTCGCGTTTGGCGAGATTGGGGAATACGCCGCCGTATGGCGCGTGTATGGCGATTTGCGAATACAGCGCGTTGCCAAGAATAGAAAAGTGCGCGCCACTCTCAAATGACCCTTCCGCCTCCACAAGGCACACCGCCGTCTCATCACAGCTTGTCTCTATTCCAAGAATTCGCATTGTGCGCGGTATAGGACTTGAACCTATGACCCTTCCCACGTCAAGGGAATGCTCTACCAACTGAGCTAACCGCGCAACATTTGTCCACAATTATGAACGTGATGAAAATATATACCAATTTTGTCCACTGTGCCATTACTGCACCTATGATTATTTTGAACCAAATAGTGCATCAACCTGATATGCCAACTCGGTTGCGACTCGCGTTTTAGAGATATGGAAAGGAATATTCTTATGTTCGGGAGTTTGATTACGAACAAACGTTGTAAAAGCGCTTGCATACGCATGCGCTGCTGTTTCTTTGCCTCTTGTTTTTGCATATGTGCACATTACTTTGAGTTGGTGACGGATCTGCTCGGTTATGAGATGTTGCACTGCATGTCCGGATAGGGCGCGTTCGTCGTTTTTCATCCATAACACCGAAAGTTCTTCTACCATGTCTGGACTGACGGCTACAACAGTGCGTGGAACATTATTGCGTGTACCCATGAAGTCACCGCGTGCATCTTTGAAGTAACGAATACTACCAAGTTCGTCTCGATCAATTTCGTCTCTGATGACGCGGAGTTTTTGTTCGAGTGAGCGTTTACCGAATGTTACGTCTACGCCGAGTGCGAGTATGCGGGAGCCCTCTTCCATGTTATACCACTCGGCACACATGTCTGTCTTGTTTATAAAATCGTCATACATTGACGTCTTCAATACTCTAGCGTTGTTGAGCCAGTTTCCATGACTGGAATCGCATTGAGTGAGGATAATCGCTTCAAGTGTCTCAGCCATGATCTTCGTGTGACGGACATAATCACTTTCTTCGGATTCCCATTTCTTCTTCAACCGCAGTACTTTTAAGAAATCTTTGCGCACACCTTCCTCCGTGTATACCGATGTAAAATCCGGTGCCTGGATAGAATATTCACGGTTTGAGAATATGTCCCTTTTTGCTCGATTGTGTGCAAGGCGTACTATATTTGGTACTGTCTCGCGTTCGTAGCTTGTCTGCTTGCGGATTCGGCGTTCCTCTTCCTTTTTCTTGTCTATGTGCCGCAAAAAGTGATCCTCAAAACTCATAAATGCCAGTATACACGAATCTAAAGCACTCTGGCCAAATGTCACCAGACCGAAATCGGTCACACATACCATTGCTACTCAATGTTTACCCAACCCCGACTCGGCGTTCCCACTGCTTTGTAGTGCGTCTCTGCGCCTCCGTCCTTCAATCCCCGCCTAGTATCAGAGTGAATACCAAAAAGCCGGAGACGTGCTCCGGGCTTTTGGTATTTGTGACCCCGACGGGAATCGAACCCGTGTTCCGGCCTTGAAAGAGCCGTGTCCTAACCGTTAGACGACGGGGCCAACTGGCGCATAGTAGCGTATTTTTCTGCTTTCATAAAGTGTGGTACCGTGGGCGCACGGAGAGGTGGCTGAGTGGTCGAAGGCACCGCACTCGAAATGCGGCGTGGGGGAAACTCCACCGTGGGTTCGAATCCCACCCTCTCCGCATTGACAACCTGTTAGTTTTGTTGACCCGTATGCTCGACGTTGAGCCACGACCCACAAAGCTAGCCTAGGTTGAATTGAATAAATTTCTGGGCAATTTTATGGTGATTTTGTTAAGATGAAGACAATGCTTTTCATGCGCGAATCAAAATACAAAATCCAATACAGTATCGCTTTTGTGGCACTATTGATTATTGGTGTCGGTATTTTTTTCTTCTCTCAATCATCTATCACAGCACCTGATGAAACACACATCGTCACGGTCACCATTCCAGACGGACTTCGTAAAGAACAAACAGCCCATATGCTTGCTGACGCACTTGACTGGTCTAAAGATGAAGAATGGAAGTTCGTCGTAGAAGATACAGCTCGCGACATCCTGCATGT
>CBFHTW010000016.1:0-10785 GCA_965659025.1 Minisyncoccia bacterium | reverse complement strand
CATTTTGCGAATGTTGAGAAGAACGGCAACCACATCTTCCTTCACTCCTTCAATGGTTGAAAACTCGTGCTGGATGCCCTCAATCTTTACAATAGTAACAGCCGCGCCGGGAAGCGAGGAGAGAATGATGCGGCGGAGTGAATTGCCAAGCGTGTAGCCATACCCCGGATAAAGGCCGTCAATGTCATAGATGCCGTTGCGCTCGCCTTCGGAGACGATGCGGGGCTTAGACGGAAGCGGGATGTGGTAGTCAAGCATATGCGTGTATAGGTTCGGGGACTGCTAAAATGCCAATAATAAAAGACGAAAATCGCACGCATTATACACTATCTTGAGTAAAACTCAAACAGTGTTGCGTAATCAAGGCCGCTTTCCTCACGGCGGTACTCGGGTACCGACTCCACCTTCGCCGTAAGAAGCGAAGGATCAAATGAAAGCCATGAGGGAGTGGAGCGGCGCTCGGTGTCCGCGTCTGAAAACTTGGTGAACAGAATACTGCCCTTACTGCCGCCGCGCACGGAGACAGTGTCGCCTTCTTTGAGACGCTGTGAGGGAACGGTCGTGCGGCGGCCGTTTACCATAATGTGTCCGTGAGAAACCATCTGTCGTGCCGCGCGGCGCGTCGGGGCAAGTCCTGCGCGATACACTACATTGTCTGCGCGAAGCTCAAGTGCGCGGTGCAGAGTGTTGGAAGCGTCGCTAGAGTCCATGGCCTCCCCGGCGTAGTTGGTGAGCTGACGCTCCGAGATACCGTAGGTATAGCGAATGCGCTGTTTTTCAAGAAGCTGTTTGCCGTAGTCGGAGCCGCCGCGTCCGCCGCGCTTGTCTTTCTTCTTGCGTGCCTCGGATAGCGCAAACTTCTGCGTCTGCGTCTGTTCAAAAATGCCCGCACCGAGGCGTTTCGCGATTTTGTATTTTGATTTTATTTGCAACATAGATTGTGTGGTGAATGTCTGACTATACGCGGCGCGGACGCGGCGGCTTTGGGCCGTTGTGAGGTACTGGCGTGTCGTCAACAATGCGCACGACGTCAATCCCCTTGCTGGCAAATCCGCGAAGTGCCGACTCGCGTCCTGCACCCACGCCGCGGATAACCACATCCACCTCCTTCATACCAATAATCGCGGCCTTCTCGCCAAGCAATTCGCCGATCTTTGCGGCCGCGAAAGGCGTACCCTTCTTGGCACCGGAAAAGCCCAGTGCACCAGAGGTAGACCAGGTAACGGCATTGCCAGACTTGTCGGTAAGAAGAAGTTTCGTGTTGTTGAACGTCGCGTTGATGTACAGAGTGCCAGCCGTGATGTTTTTCTTCGCAATGCGAGAGAGCGAGCGCGACTTGAGGCCCTGGTCCACAGTACCGCCTGTCTTTCTGATGATTCGTTTCTTTCCCATAGTATTGTTTATGTCTTCTCAAGCTTACGGCGGCCGGAGGTCATCGTCTTGCGGACGTTGCCGCGGATCGTGCGAGAGTTGGTCTTGGTGCGCTGTCCGCGAACAGGAAGTTTCTTCATGTGGCGAACGCCTCGGTGCGCCTTGATGTCCTTGAGGCGGCGGATGTTTGCGGTGATTTCGCGCTTGAGCTCGCCTTCTAGCGTGAACGACTCAATCGCTTCGCGCACGCGGGCCTCGTCTTTGTCGGAAAGATCTTTGGCACGCGTACCCGGATCAATCTTGAGCCCCTTGAGCACACTCAGTGCACGCGGTCGTCCCACGCCAAAGACGGCCGTGAGGGCGATTTCAAGTCGCTTCGTGTCTGGAATGGTAACGCCGGAGATACGCATAAAAATTAGCCTTGTTTCTGCTTATGGCGCGGACCGCGCTGGAGGTTGGAACAAATAACACGCAACACACCGCCACGTTTAACGAGGCGGCAGTCCTTACAGATTTTCTTTACAGATGATTTTACTTTCATGGTAGAAAAAATATCACGAGCGTCGCACGATACGCGCACGACCCCCGTATGGATCCAGCTGTACGGAGACCTTGTCTCCCACCAGCACCCTGATCCTGTGCAAGCGCATCTTACCGGCGAGGTACGCAATGGTACTCTCCCCTGTTGCCAACGTCACCCGGAAGAGTGTATTAGGGAGAGCCTCTTCAACAACTCCCTCAACAGTCTCAGGTTCTGACATAGCGAATGCGCGTGAGGTATGGTAGCAGAAGCGCTTGTATAGGTCAAGACGCGGCTATGCGCACGGTTATGTTGGAGGCGTCTGCGGGGAATACCGAGGCCCATGGCGGCATGACATTTGCCGTAGCCTTGTCAATACCGAGGAAATTTTTGATGATAGTTTGAAATGCGGCCTTATCTTTGCCAGCCAAAGCGGCGGCAAGAGCATTGCCGTCTACGCCCCAGTGAATACGGCCACTTCCTGCGATAGAGAGCGTGAGAACACTGCTTGTGGCGGTTGTTTTACCGCTTGATGTGGCCAAAAAGTCCGGATTTGCGACAAAGATAGTTTGCGCATCCCCTACGTCAATACCTGCGGCACGCGCGGCGGCTGTCGCAAATGCATGAGACGGAAATACGGCGACATCAAGGGTCGCTTTCTCGCGGATAGTAACGAGTCCTTTCTCTCCGGGTGTTTGTGCCCCTTGTGAGTACTCAACACGAGACACGTCGGCGACAACAAACGAAGAATCGTTGGTCAGTGTCGCCACTTTCTCCTGCATTGCTTTTTGCAGACGCGTGCGGAGGTCTGATTCTGCCGCTTGCAGATCAGCGGGGGCGATAGAAGCGCGATCTCCCGAGAAACCGCCGGTCATGGCCACAGCAGAGCTCGCATACACTCCGTCGTACTCCTTGGAGCCTTTTAATCCCGGGAGAGTGAATTTTGCTGTGGGGCCGACGTTGTATGCCTCACCCACCTGATCGGCAATGACTGTGATGGTAACACTGCCTGGGCCGCGAGACGTCTTACCTGGCACAACAACCGCCGCAGGCGCGCGGAATACGAGGCCCTGTGGCGTCTCAAAGCGCGTGTTTTTGAGGAGTTTTACTGGCGTGGCGGCGTACGCGTTGTATACGGTGATTTGTCCGCTCGCCTTTTCTTCAGCGTGCTCCGTGCCGCTTGATGTTACTGTCGCTGTATCTTCCACAGTGATGGTTTGCGTGGAGTATGAAAGCACACCTTCAGTTGTGTCAGTACCTTCCATAATGCGCACCGCGGTGATTGAAGCGCCCGGAGTGAACGATATGGCGGTTACCCGCGGCGTTACGGTAACGGTAGTATTTCTAAATGCGAGTATGCCGGCACCCACGAGTGCGACAACGGCAACGCAAGCGATGCCCCAAAGCAAGAAAGAGCGCCCGCGCCTGCGAGGGGCAACACGTTCACGCGTCTGAGTAAAACGGGTGTTGCCATCCATGCTGTCAAACGTCTCGCGGCCGCGCGGGCGCGAAGGATTCACTTGTATGTTGCGGATGCTTTTCTCCGGTGGAGTGCCCGCATCTGCTCTTTCCACAGGAGCAGACTTCGGACGCGGTTCCGCTGATGGCTGAGTAAGATCTTGAAAATAGTCTCCAGGCATAGTCCTTCTATAATATCACATTGCTATACAGTCATGTGCATTATGTTAAGCGTGAGTTGTTGACAAGTGTCACGTCGGCAAGCAGGCCGATATCCGCGGCGGCATCGCCAGAGCTTTGTATATGCGCGCTCAAGTGTTCGGGCGTGGCGACGCGTACGGTAAATGGCTGGGCCGCGGCGGTGAATTGAGAGAAATCCAAACGTGCAAAAAAGTGCATGAGCCATGGCGCAAGATCGGGGTGCGCAAAGAGTATGAGTGTGCTCGGAAGTCGGCCTTCCCCGGCGATTGCGGTAAAGGCTTCGCCGAAGGACTTCACAAAATCCGGTTCTGCAGCCGAGAGTGCTGTGGCGAGTGTGGTGCATGCTTGGTCGCCGCATGCGTCGCGGGCCACCATGCGGATGCGCGAGAGCACGTCTTCTGCTAATCCTCCATCACCCGCGATGCGATGCACGATGGTGCGGCTCCCCACTCCCACGCTGACCACATGATTCACCATGCCGTCTTGAATACGGATGACATTTGACGCCTCGCTCCCTACATCCACCACGATGGCGGCTTGGGTTTCTTCGGTAACATTGCGCAGTACCGAACCAACGGCGCGTACGCCAGAGACGAATGTTATGTTTCTGCCGGGAATCATTGCCCCGAGGACTTCAGTTACCATGGCGCGCACACGCGGATCGCAGTCGCTTTCCAAAACAGTCACGCCGATTTCCGTGCCCGTAGCACTGCCTGGACTCGCCGAAGGATATCCATTGATTGTTACGCGTATCACTCCTGTTTCAATACTGTTTTTTCTGTCTACGGCGGTTTCGTGTGCAAGCGCCGTGCGGGCAATTTCCGCCACAACTGCGGGAGTCACGCGACGCGGTTGAGAGAACGCGACTTCAGCCGAGACAGTGGCACTTTTACTCCAAGGTGCGCGTATCACGGCAATACACCTGGTGGGAGTACCGAGTTTTTGTCCTGTGGCGCTATGCGTATACAAGGGGAGGATACGTTCCCCCACCTCTGTGAGCGCCTGGCGTACACCCGCGATGGTTTGTTCCAAAGTGCGTTTTTCAAAAGGAATCTCAATGCGCTTGCCGTGCGTAACAAGAACGCCGCCGGAGTGTTTTGCCACCGCGACCGCCATGGCGGCAGAACCACTGCCAACATCAACAACGAGCACTGGCTCGTCTTTTTTGTGTGCGCGACGAAAGAACGTTTCAAACATTGTGCGTTTATTATAGCGCACGAAATCACGCAAGGGTCGCCTTGATGCGGCGAATGCCCGCCGCGACGGCCTCTTCTTTCTGAATAGAAAACTTCGCCCCGAGTTCGCTGGTGTTTTGCACATGTGGTCCGCCGCAAAATTCTATAGAAAATGCTTCGTCAAACTTTGGCTGTGCCTCGGTCGCGTCTTTCGGGCCCACAGAGTACACCGACACGGTGTCTGGATACTTCGCGCCAAATTCATGCTGAGCGCCGAGCTTCTCGGCCTCCTCGCGCGGCATTACCGTACGAGTAACAGGAAGTGCTTCCTGGATTTTTTCATTGACGATACGTTCCACTTCTTTTTTCTGTTCGTCGGTCATCTTTTGTCCCCAGCTGAAATCAATACGCAAACGCTCCGCGGTGATGTTGCTCCCGCGTTGTTTTACTTCCGGCCCAAGCACACTTTGGAGGGCTTTGAGCAGTAGGTGGTGTGCGGTGTGCAAGCGCGTGGTTTCTTCAGAGGCGTCCGCAAGGCCGCCCTTGAATTTTTGTTCTGCGCCCGCGCGCGAGGCTTCTTGATGCTTTCGCATTTCCTCGGCAAATGCGGCCATGTCTACCGAAGCTCCCCTTTCTTTTGCGAGTTCAGCAGTGAGCTCTACAGGGAAGCCGTATGTGGTAAATAACACAAACGCGTCGCGGCCGCTCACCGTGCTCCCTGTTGATACTTTTTCAAATTCCTTAAGCCCACGAACCATGGTCTCACGAAACTTCGTCTCCTCTTCGGCGATGAGCACTTCTGTGCGCGACTTCTCCGATGCAAGTTCCGGATAGTGCGATGCGTACTCATCTGCAACAACGCGCACGAGCGCTTGCAGTGTTCCCTGGGGCATACCAAGCACGTCTGCGTGCCTCACCGCGCGGCGCAACAAACGACGCACGAAATATCCTTGATCGGTGTTGGACGGAACGACTCCGTCAGACATAAGAAGTATTGCCGCGCGCATATGATCGGCAACGACCCTAAAAGAATGCTGGTACTGCGGGTCGCCATACGCCTTGCCTGTGTGCGCCTCCACGGCGCAGATGATGTTCCACAGCGCGCCATTTCTAAATACGTCGGAATCGTGTTGCGCCGCGGCGGCAATACGCTCCAGTCCCCCGCCGAAATCCACATTCTTTTGCGATAGTTGCTCAAAGGCGCCACCTCGCTTCACAAACTGCATAAAGACCGAGTTGCCGATTTCCATAAAGCGGCCGCAATCGCAGTTGGGATGGCAGTGTGCGCCAAAGCGGGTGTCATGCATCTCCCCGGTCGGATCAAAGTCATAAAAAATTTCCGAGTCAGGACCGCCGATTTCACCTTCTGGCATCTTGCTCGGCACGCCCGAACGGCTCCACCAATTTTTCTTTGCCTCGTAGCTAAAGATGCGCGCGCCTTCGTCCATGCCCTTCTCGTAACCCTGTGCTTCGGTGCCCACTGCTTGGAAGCCGTTGCTTACGCCCGCTTCAGCGAAGATTCTCTGCAAGATACCGATTGACTCCTCGTCGCGCGGCACGCCAATGGAGGCGTCGCCGTCAAAGACGGTCGCATACAAGCGGCTCGGATCCAGCCCGATGTCTTTGATAAGAAATTCATATACCCACGGGAGTTGCTCTTCTTTGAAATAATCTCCGAGCGACCAATTGCCGAGCATCTCAAAAAAGGTGGTGTGGCGATTGTCCCCCACTTCTTCTATGTCCTCAGCGCGAAAACTTTTCTGACTGTTGCATAGGCGCGTGCCCGCCGGATGTTTTTCCCCCATGAGGTACGGCACCAAGGGCTGCATGCCCGATGATGTGAAGAGCGTCGTCGGGTCGTTTTGTGGCACCAAAGAAGCCGACGGGATGACCGCATGCCCTCGCGCTGCAAAGAAATTCACATACTTCTCCCGCACCTCGTTCATCTTCATATATGCAAGAGCGTATCGCGTTTTCGGGAAATAGAGAAGAGGCATGTGTTATGGGACGTGCGCGACCCTTTCATATCCCAACAAGAGGGCGTACTATTGTCTCACTATGAAATATCACAAAACCACACTCAAAAACGGCCTGCGGGTCGTCCTCTCTCCCATGCGAGATGCCGAGGCTGCGTGTGTCGTCGTCATGACAGGCACCGGTTCTCGCTATGAAAATGAGCGAGAAAACGGCCTGGCGCATTTTCTTGAGCATATGTTTTTTAAGGGAACCAAGAAACGTCCAAGCGCAAAGGCGATCAGCGAAGAATTGGATGGGGTTGGCGCTGTGTATAACGCGTTTACTTCCAAAGATCGCACAGCGTACTACGCGAAGGTTTCGTCAAAACATCTGGACACCGCTTTTGCGGTTATCAGCGACATTTTTCTCAACTCCACACTGCCGCCAAAAGAAATAACAAAAGAGCGCGGGGCGATTATTCAAGAAATAGATATGTACGAGGACATGCCCATGCGCACGGTGGACAATGTCTTTGATGCGCTTATTTTTGGTGCCGATCACCCGCTCGGCCGCACCATCCTCGGCCCGAAAGAAAACATTCGCACGTTTACGCGAAAGGACTTTGCCACATACCACACGCGCAATTACAACGCGAAAAACACGGTTATCGCGGTCGCGGGCGCGTTTTCTGAAAAGAATGTCCTAGCGAAAATCCGAAAAACTTTCGGCGCGCTCAGAGACGGCGGCGCGCCGCCTTGCGTGCTATTTGCCGCAAAGCAAGACGCGCCGCGCATTGCGATTAAAGAAAAGAAAACCGACCAAACCCAGCTCATGCTCGGTGTGCCGGCATATCCTCACCAGCACAAAGACGAATACCCGCTCTCTGTGCTCACCACCATCTTGGGCGGAGGCATGTCCAGTCGGCTCTTTCTTGAGGTGCGCGAAAAGCGAGGCCTAGCCTACTCTGTGCATGCTTGGACAGACAGATACCCTGACACCGGCTACCTGGCAATACAGGCTGGTGTGGAACACGGCAAGCTTGAAAAGGCCATCTCAACTATTCTTGATGAATTGCGCAAGATAAAGCGCACCAAAGTCTCCGCCGCTGAACTCAAAAAAGCAAAGGCGTACCTGCAAGGCACTCTCACCCTTTCTCTAGAGACGAGCGATGAAGTGGCCACGTCTGCCGCGTCATCACTCATCTCCGTAGGCAGAATACGCACTCTTGAAGAAAAGCTTGCAGGTATTGGAAAAGTCACCGTACATGATGTAGCGCGTGTTGCTCGCGATATATTCAAAACGGAAAAACTCAACCTCGCTGTCATTGGCCCGCACACCGATTCGGAGAAATTGCGCGCCATCCTTCGGGTGTAAGATTACAACCCCAACGATTTCTGGCCAGAGGCGGGGTGTGTGCGCACCCATTCCTGCAGTGCCTTGCCCGCCGCTTCGCGGTATGCGCAATAATCACAGTCGTCCCCCGGTGTTGGTATTGCATCACCCTCAAGGCACCCTTGTATGTTCATGAGCGTTGGTTCCACCCAATCAGTCTTGCCCGTGTACGCAATGAGCGTTACCTCAAACTCCAGCACGCCGTCAAAGGCCGCACGGTCTTTTGATGCATTGGCATACACAAAGTAGCCGGTGTCGGATACGGCAAATCCCCTCTGGCGCAAAAGCCACTGATACACTTCCATCTGCCGCTTATAGCCGTCGTGCCAATCTTGATCCAACGCCTCTATCTTTGCGTCTTTGCTGGTGGACTTGTAGTCAACCACGATCAGCTCACCAGCAGGATTCACCCACACATCGTCCACGGCACCGGAGACGGTAAAGCCTGTGGGCTCATGCTTGTGTTCTATTCCCTTGAAGTTTTCGCGCCAGATGTCCATCTGTGCATGTTGAAACGGCACGGCATCCACGCCGTACTGCGTCATAATCGGGTGCGCGGTCTTGGCTACGCGGTGTGTGTCAAATTCTTTTTTGAGCAGAGCATCCACGGCGCTGTTGAGATTGAAAGGAAATCCGGGCGGACGCGCCACGCCAAGTTTGTTGTCTACATAGAAACAGCGCGGACACTCCACAAATAGATCTATCTTGGAGCGCGAAAGACGCCACCGCGGCCCGCCGAAGTTCCAATCCGGTTTGCGGTTTGGTTTGTAGTATTGACTCATGGGCGGAGTATATCACCGCGCCAAGGGGGTCTTAGATGTGCGTTTCAGTGGATGCGCCGTTTGCGTGTTCTTTTTCGCCCCATCCTACAAACCAGTGTCGGAAACTGTTTTCCACAAACCACAGTGCGGTAAAGATAACGAGCGCGAGGAAGCTGGTGAAAATCGCCACCGCGTACATGCCGAAGCCCACAGCGGTACCCACGGCCGCGGCTACCCACAGGCCCGCCGCGGTGGTTACCCCGCGCGGCGCGTCGCCATGGATGACGATAAGCCCTGCGCCGATGAAGCCCACGCCGGTGATGATTGCCGAGGCCATAAGAGTAGGCTGAAATTCCACAACGCCGAGATACATGAGGTTGACGTAGTTGGAAATGAGCACAAAGAGACACGAACCGAGTGAAACAAACGCAAATGTGCGGCTCCCGGCCTGTTTGCCGGCTATGGCACGCTCAGTACCCACGAGAAGCCCCAAAAGCACTGCAAGCGCGAGCTTGCCAAACATAATGTTTACCGGATCAACAAGGTGCGGTGTCATAGTGCCATTAGTATACCACTTTCTATACAGGCGCTAGATGCCACAGAGCATTCGTGCTTCTTCCATCACCTGTGGGATACGCCCGGGCCGTACGCCGTATTCCTCCAGCAAATGATGCGTCTTCACGTCTTTGCAGAGCACGATTCTGTTTTCCATAAGCCGCCTTTTTTCCGCATCTGTCAGGGTGGTAAGGCAGGTAAGCGGATGTACCTTTGCTTCTTCCACCATGCGCAAAAGGCCGCGCCCGTGCGGGTAATCCCACCCCAGAAGCGTGAGCCCGGAGCACTGTGCATAGCGAATTGCGTTTTTGGTAAACGTAGTGTTTGTTACCAGCCATCCCTCATCCACGCGCGACCTCTCCGTAGGCGCTTTTTTGAGATCTTCGTAGCGCGCGTATACATACAACGCATCTTTCACGTCGGTCTTCCCGCCTGCTTCATTATGAAATTTAGCTTCAATACCCACGCGCTTACCGTCTTTTTCGGCGAGCACGTCTACCTCGTGCGGAGTACAGCGGCCGTAGAGTATGAGGTTTGTACGCGCTCGCCATCCATGGGCGCGGAGCACTTCCGCAAAGAATTGTTCAAAAGGAAACCCGGAAGGCCCGAGGTCAAGTATTGCGCGCTTCACCGAATATCGCGCCGCGATCGGCGCTACGCCGTGCTCCTTAAGCATCTCAAAGGCGTGCCGGTAAATCTCGGATGTCGTCATACCATCGGCAAGAGAGGCGGTAACGCGCGAGATGATTTCGGCGCGCTTCTCCGGCGGCGCGCCAGCGTGCCGTAATGACGATTCAAGCTTCGCAGGATTAAACGGCTCGCGCTCGCCGTCGGCCTTGGTGATAAAGATCGTGGGCATGTGTGCGTTCATCATACCGCGCATTGCGCGATCTGTTTTCTTTTTATGCACAGGATGCCACGATGCCGCTCCATGCGACACACTTCCCCACATACCCGACGACAGATTGTCCGGGAGAGACGATCACCGGTTCCGAAAAAGTAACGAGTGCACCATTGTCCCCCCGCTTCTCAAGCGTGCACGCTCGCGTACTGTCCCTGTAGCGGACCTGTCCGGTCAGGACTTGCCCGGCTAGGGCCTGCCCGACCAAGGCCTTTTGGTCATACCAAAGCATGTCCGTCAGGGTGATACGCGTGTGAGCACAGTCTTCTTTGTGTTCCGACACGGTAATGGTGTTTTTTTGTACGTCAGTGCCGACCACATACCATGGCCCGCCGGAAGTAGTAGAAAAACCATGTCTCTGCCCGATCGTGTACAGAATCGCACCGGCATGCGCTCCTACAGTCGCGCCATTCTTGGTAAGCACAGCACCCTGGCGTACAGGCAAAAGACGCGAGAGAAATTCGTCCATGTGCACATCACCGACAAAACACAACC
>CBFHTW010000015.1:0-10972 GCA_965659025.1 Minisyncoccia bacterium | reverse complement strand
CTTGGCACACAGGCTGGCGTGATTGCGCCCAGTGTGTCTCCACAGCTTCCTGAGATGACCCCAGTGACTGTACTGGAGCAGACACCCGTACCTGCCACACAGACCTTCTCTCCCGCACCTACCTATGAGACAGGTGCATCCCAGCGTTCTACCTTCTCCGCCGCACTGGGGGATATGCAGATTGCCTTAGAACGTCTACTGATCTTCCTCCAGCCGTTTCGGGGGAGGTATCCTGGTGGGGTGTATTAGGGGGAACTCACACACGCTCCAGGTGCCCAAAGCCCCTTGCCTGCAGCGCGGGCCTCTCGCTGTGCGGCTTTAAACTCGGCTTGATACTTGTACGGAATCCGATATGTGTATTCGTGTCCGAATCCTTCGGCAATCATATATTTGTTAAAAAGGGTGCCGTCCTGAAGAAACACGTATGCCAGTGTGCGGCCGTATTTGTCGTACGTGTCTTGCGACGGATCATGTTCCAAACGCACCTTTTCCCCATCTAACATACGATGCGCCTCGCGCGAGGCCTCCTCGCCAAAACACTGCACGCTCTTGCGCGGATCTACCGCTTCCGGCGTGTCCAAGCCAATGAGGCGCACCTTGGTCGGCACGCCGCGTACGTCCACAACAATAGTGTCTCCATCCACCACGCGCACCACCGTATGCAACAGGGGGTCTGTCTTGATTTGCTGTGTTGAAGAAGCACTGGCTGCATAGTGCTGAGGCGCGCTCTGTACCGCACTCAGGGCATCGCCCCGGGGCGAAGCGCTCCCTTGTGCCGCGACATACCCAAACACCGCTAGCAATGCAACGAGAAGTGCCCGTGTAATCAGTGAGTACATAATGCAATGGTACAATACGGCACATGTGGAGAAACACAGGTGTGGTCGTTGTGTGCGCTACCCTTGTGCTTTTTGGCCGTGCATATGCGGCAGAGACCATGCAGTGTCCTGACGGCAAGCCGGCGCACCTTGCAACACCAGAAGAAGCGGCCAGTGCTCCGGGCAAGGGCATCATAGCTGGAGTAACAAATATGTGTGGTAGCGACGCGCAGTTAGGAATCACCAATGATGTCGGGGCCGCAAAACAATACCTTCTCAGTATTGCGCAAGGACTTCCGGGCACACAGGCCCCGCCCACGAAAGATCGCATTGAAAAACTTGATAATGCGCTTGCCGTGTGCGCCGCAAATTTCTTCAAGTCATATACTGAAAAAACCGGAGTAAAACTCATCCTCCGATCCGCATATCGCGATGGACCAAATGGAGAAAACGCCCGCGCCGGCGGTGCTTCGGGCTCCAATCACACCAAAGGTCTCGCCATTGACGTAAACCCCGCGGATGGTAACTACCCGCGGCTTTGGCAATATGCCTCAAAAGATCCCAGGTATGGCGTTTGCTTTCCCTACCTTGGTGGTGACCGCCCCCATTTGACATTGGCCGGTACAAACACCGGAGAAGCGGGGAAGTGCGCGGCGCAAGGTGTGACCAAAGCGTGCGATGGTGCCAAATTTACTCCAAAAGATGCGGGACCTGCAAGGCCGACATCGCCGGTCGCCGATGCTCTTCGCGACATTATCAATCCACCAAGACCACCAGCATCATCAGAGTATTATTGCGTGACGAGCCGTGATCCTGTCATCGTCATTCCGTTGAACACTCCCCCTGGACCAGAATGTCTTAATTATCAAGGCAGGATGCAACAACAATCACCGACACCGGGTGTATATACCCCATCACAGCAGGGCACCCCGGGTATACAAAACCCTACACAGCAAGGCACGCCCAACCAACAAGGAAGCCCACCACTACAGGGCGGTATGCCTGCCGACTACAAAACAGGGCCTCTTGCAGGTACAACAACCGCATCCACAACAAATCCCACTCTGGAGCAATTACTGTTGAACATCGGCCAAGGAAGCACAACATCTCCAGGCACCTCCACCGTCGTCATTGTCTCGTCCGGTTCATTGCGCACTCTTGGTTCAGAAGCCGTTACCATCGCTCCTCCTCTCCCCCCTTCACAGTCGGGGACGGTTCCAACAACCATCACACCAATGACCGATGACGGCATACCTGCCGCGCCTCAGACGTTTGCTCCGTCTTCCACATACACTGGAAGGAATGAGCGTGTTGGATTCTCTGAAACGCTCGCCGACATACAATCCGCACTACAACGTATGTTGATGTTCCTACAACCATTCCGCGGCAGGACGTTAAACAGTATTGAATACGCGGAGTAGCCCAAGTCTTCTCAGGCATCTGTTTTGTGGTATAGTGCGCACGCCACCTCGGCACACCAGAATGGGATTCACCAAATACACCAACCAGAAAGACGTGGAACGCGTCAGAATGAACGAAGGCATCCGCGCCAAGGAGTTGCGCGTCCTCGGTCCTGAAGGAGAAAACTTCGGCGTCCTCTCCTATGCCGACGCCATGGCGAAAGCCCGCGAGATGGGGCTTGATCTCATAGAAATCACCGCCAACGCCATCCCGCCGGTCGCCAAAATCATTGATTACGGCAAGTATAAATACGAGCAGAAAAAGCGCGACCGCGACATCCGCCAAAAGACGGTCGTTTCAGAGACCAAAGTAACCCAGGTGAAGATCGGCACCTCTGAACGCGACATGCTTATCAAGGCACAGAAGGCCGCCGCATGGCTTCGCGAGGGACATCGCGTGAAAGTAGACCTCTTCTTGTGGGGCCGCTACAAATATATGGAATTTGAGTTCCTCAAAGAGCGCCTTGACCGTTTTCTTGCAATAATCCCTGAATCGTATAAAATCGCTGACGAGGTCAAGAAAAGCCCAAAGGGGCTTTCCGTGGTCCTAGAGCACGACAAAGTCAAGAAATATGAAAACAAACAAGTCATACAGCAAGCGCCTGAGGGTGACGCGCAAGGGTAAAATCGTGTCCCGCGCCCCGGGCCACAACCATTTCAATGCCCGTGCAAGCGGCTCTGAACGCATGGCCAAACGCCGCGCCGGAGCACTTGATCTGACCAACGCCGAGAAGAGCCGTTATCTTCCTAACGCATAATATATGGCACGAGTAAAACGAGGAGTGATGAAGAATAAGCGCCGCAAGAACATCTTGCGAAAGGTGAAGGGCTACCGATTCGGCCGTTCCACCAAGGAGCGCGTGGCCAAGGAGGCCATCGTGCACGCGGGCACGCACGCGTTTCGCCACCGCAAGACCAAAAAGCGCCTCGCGCGCAATTTGTGGTCGCTCCGCATCAACGCCGGTGCGAGAGAGAGCGGCATGTCATACTCCAAGCTCATCGGTGCACTTAAGAAGAAGGGTTCCCTGCTTGATCGCAAGGCGCTCTCCACCATGGCCAAGGATCACTCCGAGGTGTTTGTTCGCTTGATAAAAGAGGTGCAATAGTAAAAATAAGTCCGAGAATTATAAAAATATCCCCGCTGGGGATGTTTTTACAAAATCAACTCCCCCTTCCCGGTGCCGCCGTAGCCGTCGTGGTTGTCGTATATGAGATTGGTCTGTTCTCTGTCTCGCGTGACGAACTCAATGATGCGCTCCACAAGCGCCTTCGGGTCGGAATCAAATACGATTTTTTTGTTGGGCCGATTGCTCGCATTGATAATCTTGTGCAAAATTTCGTCCATCTCCCAGGAGCCCTCCAAAATACCAATCGGGCGGCGATCCTCAAAGGCAACGACGAATTCGTTGATGGTGCCGATGCGCCCACAGCCGAATATCGCGGCGTCGGAGCCGCGCACCAAGAGCATGTCGCGGCCGGTGTATCCAAAGCCCGTATAAATAACAACGTCCATGTAATCCAACGGGAGCCGGTACGTTTCCACATGCTCGCGCTCGGTAGAAGCTGGAGAAAATCCGATGGAATACCCACCCGCTTCTTTGGCGCCCATCGCGGCATAGAGTGGAAAACCAGTGGTCGCACCTGTGGTGATGATGGCACCATGCTGTACGATTTCACGGCCCACGTTTTTTGCGATTTCAAACACATCCAAGCCACAATGCCCCGTCTCGGCCGCGCCGGAAACACAAATCTTGATCTGTGAGTGCCCGTGCTCTAGTCCTGCGAATTGCGCCGCGGAAGCAGAAATGAATGCGGGATGTTTGCGTGCGCTCTGAGCTGGTTGCATGTTCATTAGTATATCACCACTCAATGTCAAACGACTGCTCATGGCGCGGCACTACCGCGTCAATGCCGAAAAAATCACGAATGCGCTGTGCAAGAAAGAGAGACGCGCGCGGCTCGCCCATCGCCACGAAGATGCGCTTAACGCTCTCTTGCGCCGCCGCGGCAAACGCCACAAGTCCATCGCGGTCTTTGTGTCCGGAATAACTGAATATAGTTTCCATGCTCGCGCGCACCCTGATCCACGCGCCGTCTATTTCCACTTCTTTTGCGCCATCTAAAATGCGCCGGCCGAGCGAACCGGGCGACTGATACCCCACAAAGAGGATCGTGGCGTTTTTGTCGCCTAAATACATGCGTTCGTGCTCGCGGATGCGCCCGCCATGCGACATCCCCGCTCCTGCAATGATAATTTTCGGATTCGCGGCGGCGTGAATCGCCTCCGAGTCCTTGCGTTCTGGCGTCAGAGTAAGGCCGGAAAACGCGAACGGATCGTCGCCCTGCGCATACCTTTTTTGCACCGCGTCGTTCATCGCGTCTTTGCGATTGGCGTACACGTCCGTCACGCGGATAGCCAAGGGCGCGTCTAGATAGACGGGGATGGGCGCAAGTGCGCCGCTTTCCACCATTGCATTGAGTTCATACAAAAGCACCTGGGTGCGTTCAAGCGAAAACGACGGGATGAGCAAAATCCCCTTGTGCTCCCGCACGCGCTCCACGAGCGCGCGAAGTTTTTCTGTGCGCTCCGCCCTCCCCTCGTGCATACGATCGCCGTACACACTTTCCATCACAATGTAGTGCGCACCGGCCGGACTTTCCGTGTCATAGAGAAGCGGCTCCGGAGAATTCCCAAGATCGCCGGAAAAGAGAATCACCTTTCCGCCATGCTCGCACCAGGCCATGGCAGAACCAAGAATGTGCCCGGCATCCAAAAACTTCACCGTGATATCGCCGCCGAGCGCAAACGGAGTGCGGTACTCTTGTGTGCGCCATAGGGAGAGCGTCGTTTCAATGTCTTTTTCATCGTAGAGCGGCTCACACTCTTGCTCATTCTCCCGCATTACCGAGAGCGCGTCGGCAAACATCAGCGCCGCGAGATCTTTTGTCGCGGGGGTGGAATACATAACGCCGCGGAAACCTTCCCGCACAAGCTTTGGCACGCGGCCGATGTGATCTTGATGCGCGTGCGTTATCAAAAGCGCCTGCACTGACGCGGGGTCGTATGGAAATGGCCCGTGGTTGATGTCGTCGCACAGAGATTCGCGCTGTTCAACACCGCAATCCACCAAAAAAGAAAAAGAATCCGTCTGTACGAGCGTGTTGGCACCGGTTACCGACTCGGCACCTCCGAAAAAGGTGAGTTTCGCCATGCACCGTATTGTAGCATCGCAGAATACAGAAAAACCCGCCGGTATGGCGGGGTTCTCTGAGGCGGCCAGTACACGAGCCTGGATATACCAGGTGGGTGATCTAAGCGACCGTTCCGCTGAAATCTCAAAGAGTTCTCATTGGAGCGGGGCAAACTCAATCTCCCTTGCTCGCACCAAGCAGGTTTTTGTACCGACCGCTACATCCAGTATACCACCGCCAGAATACGCGCAACTACTCCAAAATACCGTCCAAATTTACGTCGTAGAGGATCTGCTCGGGGATAAGGCGGTACGCCACCAATTCGGCATCGGTAAACCACAGTGCGATCTCGCGCGCGGCCGCTTCTGGGGCGTCCGAACAATGCACCAAATTGCGCACGGCGCGGTCGTCAATGTTGGCGATATCGTAGGAATCCGTGGTGAGGTCGCCGCGAATGGTGCCCACATCTGATGTGGCCGGAGAGGTGTCTCCCACCAGCTTCTTGACCGCCGCGATGGATTGGTTGCCTTGCCAGACCATCATGACGACGGGACCGGCCTTCATATATTTGACCAGTGCGCGGATGATGTCTCTGCCGTATTCAATCGCCTCTTTCTCTATGGGGAGACTGTGCTTTTTCCTCTCCTCTATGATGTTCTGCCCCTTGCGAGAAAACCATTCATCGTCTTTGTCGTAATGCGCCCAAAGCTTTTCTTCCGGCGTGCATGCAAACTTCATGCCGACGAGTTTGAGCCCGGTGCGCTCAAAGCGGTGGATAACTTCTCCGATAAGCGAGCGCTGTACGCCGTCCGGTTTGATAATGACAAACGTGCGCTCTTCCTTGGGGTGCATAGTATCTATGGTGTTACGGTATTGATAACTGGGTTTGCAATGAGGCGCGCTCGTACATCTGCTTCCACGGCGGCGCGTTCACGGCCGAACGTACGATACGAAAGTTCTTTAATCGCGTCAATGCGGCTCGCGTCGGGAACCTGCGGCTTTTCGGTAACCATGCTAAACGGCGTGGCCGGCATGCCAGAGACGAGGAGCGCCGCGATCGCATGATAGTTTTCAAGCTGTTCTAGATCTTGCCGCGAGAACACCGGTGAGACCTGTTTTTCCAAAAATTCCGAATCTGCGGCGCCGACGCGGAAAAACAGCTTTGTACCCACGTTGCCCACGACAGCCGATTTTATTTCATCAGTAAGCTGTCCTAGGAATTGGTGCGCGATGGTGAGCGAAAGTTTGTATTTGCGCGCCTCCGAAAGAATGGATGCAATGGACGGCGTGGTGAAGTTTTGGAACTCGTCTATGTAGAGATAGAACGGCGGCAAGTCTTGCCCGCGGGAGTCGGCGCGCGAAAAGGCCGCCTGGGCGAATTTGGAGACGAGCACGAGCCCGAGGAGCGCCATGTTGCGCTCGCCCAGGCGGCCTTTTGAAAGGTTGGCGAGGAATATCTTTTTGCCGTCTAATATGTTGCGGAAATCAAAGGAGGATTGCGGTTGGCAGACAATCGGTCGTATGATTTCATTGGAGAGGAACGCGTCAAATTTGGCGGAGATGTACGGCGTAACACTTTCAAGCGCAACATCGTCACCACGGGCCTGCTCGGCAATCTTGCGCCAAAACTGCACGACGATAGGGTTGCCACAGCGCGCCAAGAGCGCATGGCGGTACGCGGTATCGGCAAATACGCGGGGAATGTCCGCAAGTGTTGCCTGCCCTTCCGGATCATCCAGCACCAACATCGTCGCGTTGCGGTAATACTGCTCAAACATCGGGCCAAACGCCTCCGGCACATCGGAATACAATTTGCGGAAAATCATGTAGAGCTCGTCGGTGATGAGCGTCTTCAATTCCGGACGCGAGCGGTCGTATTCAAGAATATTGAGCCCCATCGGACGCGCGGTGTACGCGGGATCAAAGTAGACGACATCCTGCATGCGGCTCGGTGGAATTGCCGAAAGAATATCTTCTATGTCGTTGCCATGCGGATCTATAAACGCGACTCCTTCGCCGCGCTCAATATCTTGAATGATCATGTTTTTGATCATGGTCGTTTTGCCGGTGCCTGTCTGTCCGATGACGTAGCAATGTCTGAGGCGATCCTGCGCGCCAAAACGCACCTGCGAGACGGAAGCGCCGTATCTATTGAGCCCAAGCACCACTCCTTCGCTCGGCATCACCACCGGCGCGGGGGCCTCCTTGCCATGGGCCGTGCTCAATTCGCGCGAGCTTCCCACATGCTCGGCGGTGAAATGCATAAGCGAGGTGAGCTCTGCCATATTCAGCGGCACTGAAAAAGTGCGGTCTGCAGTGCGAAAGATAAAGGCATCAAGAAGCCTGCGGAGGGAGCGGCCGGAACATTCTTTATACACGATGTGGTTGGAGGTGGGATCATCAAACTGCGCAAATGGCGCGGCGAGATTTTGTATGAGCTCATGCGCGCGCGAGGCGGCTTGGGCCGAAGCGATGATGCGAATGTTGGTAGAAGCGATGCGGCTGCTTACTTTGCGTGAGATGGCCTCGGTGGCGCGCGTGTCCGGCGTTTTGGGCTCTTCTATGGCACCAGATTTCTTTTTTGAGGAAAAGATGTCTTTCACAATCATCTGCAATACATCGCCGAGCGCGGTTTCCGGCGTGCGCAGTGCCTTGTGCACGCTCTCCCCTTTCTCTAAAGCGCGCATGATCTTTTGGTAGTGCTTGTTGTACCTTTCTCCTTCAGAGGTGACGACGATTTGCAGTGCCGCACCTTCGCCATGTTTGGCGATCTTTGCAAACGCGGCAAGGATGACGCTCAGCGGATCGTGCTCAAATGATTCGTATGTTTTGAACGGAAACGCCGGGTGTTTGGCGAGCGTGCCGATGGCACCCGCATGCACCCCGCCATCTACGAATATGTTGTAATCGCCGCGTAGCTCCTCAATGCGCGCGCCGGGAAACACCGAGGCGATGAGTCTCTCGGCAATGGCGGCGCGCGCGTACGGCACAGCCACATAGAGCGACGCGGCCTCCGTGCCCTGCGGCACGGCGATCTCCAGAGAAAACGATTCGTTGGTAGAGAGAAGTCCCAAGAGACCTACATAGAGCTGTTCTGACGAGGCAAGCGTTTCTTTGACAGCCTGTTCGCGATTACCCACCCCCTGCGGCTTAATCTCAAAGAGCGTCGTGTGAAGCGCATTGCGAAGCGTCTCACTGCGCGGCAGGCTCTTGACCGGCATGCCTTCTGCAACGTACCTGACGAGCATGCGGTGAAAGTCGTCTTCCAGGTGGACACTGCCCATGCGCGCCGCCACGGAAAGTGCGTTGCGCGCGCCGCGCTCGGAGAGCACCTCAAGAAGTCCGTCCATCTGCGTGTCGTGCTCCTCCTTCTCAAGCTTCAGGGCCATGCGCAGAGTCTCGTGTTCCGGCATCACGTATGCTTCGTGAAGTACGCGCGCGGCCGGCACGTCGGCGTAAGTGGCAAGTTCGCGCGTGGCGATGCGTCCGCGTTCAAGCGGCGTGTCCGGAGTGCCTATCGCCTCATGCTGTGTGCGCACGCGCTCGCGCAGATAACGCAGCTCCTCTTCTGGTGAAGCAAATTTTTGCATTTCCAACGCGCCATCCGGCACGCGCATGCGCTGTTCCATGCGTACTAGTATACCGTGCAAAAACGCACGTTATACCTTCGTGAGAATCTCCGGACCGTCTTTGGTAACCAGTATCGTGTGTTCGGCGTGCGCGCTACGCGATCCGTCTTTGGTGCAGTAGGTGTATCCGTCGCGGGCAAGCGCGATGGCGGAGCGGCCGCGCATAAACATCGGCTCAATGGCAAGTACCATTCCCTCCACGATTCGTTCTCCTTCGCCTGGCTCGCCGTAGTTCGGAATAAATGGTTCCTCATGCACGCCCTTGCCCACACTGTGCCCTCCTAGCTCGTAGGGAAACGCATACTTATATCGGTTGCCTACTTGTTCCACCGCATGTCCTATGTGGCCGATGGTGTGGCCCACAGTGGCCACCGCTATCCCCGCAGAGAGCGCCTCCTGCGTGCAGCGCACCAGACGTTCGTCTTCCGGATCAGCTATCCCCGCAATAACGCACACGGCCGCGTCTGTCACAAATCCTTTGTGCACAAGTCCGAGATCAAGTGTTACCACGTCTCCCTCTTTAAGCTCCTGCGGCTCTTCATTGGGAATGCCGTGCACGATTTCTTCGTTGACGGAGACGCACAGCGCCGCCGGATATGGGCGTTTTGCACCGCGTGGTTTGTAGTCTAAAAATGCGGCCTTGTCGCCGCCTTCTGCGATAAGAGAACGCGCCTTGTTCTCAAGTTCTTCCGTGGAGAGTCCGGGACGCACCATCTGCGCAAGCGTCTGCAATATCGTACCAAGCCTTTTGCCGCCTTCGCGCAATGCGGCGATTTCTTCAGAAGAGCGTACAATCATGACGAAAGGCCGAGGCGCGCGAGCACCTCGGCGTGGATCTCTTCAATGCTTCTGTTGGCGTCAATGTGGTGCACCGGGCGGCCGACTTTCTCAAAATATTCTATGGCCGGTGCCACGTTTTCCACATACCAAGCAAACCTGCGGTCAATGGATTCCACGCTCGCATCGTCTCCCCTGTTGCGTTCCATAAGCCGAGCGCGCGCCACGTCGGAGGACAGGGTAAATTCAATGATTTGGTATTCGCCGCGGCCGTAAAACCACAACGCGCCGTCTAGAATGGGCGCCTCCGGCTGGCGGCGCGCGAGGCCGTCAAGAATGAGTGATTCCGTGCCGCTAAATTCTTTTATAAGCGCTTCTGTCCAAAGGTGTACCGGCAAAAACGAAGGAAGCAGACCGCCGCGATTCATGGCGTCGCGCGCCATCGTCTCTGTGTGTCCTTCTTTCTGCGCAAACTGCCGCAGGCGATCGCCCGTCTCAATGTAGAGCACCGAATCGCCGCGTGATTCAAGATACTCTTTGAGTATGTGTGCCTGGGTACCTTTCCCCGAGCCGGAGATTCCGTACAGGATGACCGAAAGAGGCGTGTGTTTCATCGCCTAATATTCGCGGATGGATGTCTGCGCGTCAATCTTCTTTACCACATCCAAGACGACCGATACAGCGATAAGGAGTGCCGTGCCGCCGATCGTTATCGCAGAGATGCCGGTGAATCCTTGCACAATAACAGGAAGTACCGCGATGATACCGAGAAAGAGAGCGCCGACGAGCGTGATGCGCGTGATGATGTTGCCCAGGTATTCGGCTGTCGTAGCACCAGGGCGTACGCCCGGTACAAACGCGCCGTTTTTCTGGAGGTTCTTCGCGATCTGGTGCGGCTCAAAGGTGATTGCCGTGTAGAAATAGGTAAACACAAAAACAAAGAAGAAGTACAGAACGCCGTGCACCCACGAATTGCTCAAAGTGTTGACTACCGCCTGTGCCGCGCCAGAGATGAGGGTGTTTGGCGAAAGCGCGAGGAACGACGCGATCATCTGCGGGAAAAGAATAATGGAAAGCGCAAAGATGATGGGGATCA
>CBFHTW010000014.1:0-12743 GCA_965659025.1 Minisyncoccia bacterium | reverse complement strand
TGCTTTGACTGCGTAACCGCCGCAAACACGTTAGAAAGCCCAAGCAGGATCGGTTGCAAAAGCAAAATTCTCGTAAGAAACACCAACTCTTGCAAGTGCCCTTCCGCACTCAACTGAGGAAAGAGAAGAGAGAGAAGCACAGGAGCAAAGAGTGCGGCAAGCGACGCGCACACCACGGCCAACACCGAGAACCATCCGCACACCGTGTCCAGATATGTCTGCTGTTCTTCGCGAGTGCGGCGAGCAAGTTCTGGAATGAGCACGTAGACAGAAACAAGCGAAGAAAGCGCGACAAAGAGAAGGTCGGGAATCCGGAACGCCGCATAGTACACATCAAGCGGCGCTGAAGCGCCAAAGGTGTGTGCAAGCAGGCTGTCGCGCAAAAAGGCGAGTAGCGCCGAGGCGAGTGCCGAGGCGCCAAGTACATAGGCGGCCCGGTGCATACCGGTGATTTCAGAGGCAAGAAGACGAAACGCACGTTGGATCATGGAAGTATTGGTACTCTCTTACACCTGGGATATGGCGTGAGTGTAGCATGAAAAACGGGGCACAAAATGCCCCGTTTTTACTGCACAATAAGCCGGGTTCTGTCCACCGCCCGAAGGCGGATGAGCAGTCATATATCTGGGATGAATGTTGCCACTCACCTCAAGCGGCTCTCTCTAGTCGCGCCTCGTTGCACTCGACGCGACAGGATACTAGGTTGTAGGTGTTAGGGTATAGAAAAAATCTATTCCCCATCGCCTATTCCCTGTCCACTGTCGTGACAAACGCAGTGAGGCACGACCAAAGCACGGCCTTGCACACAGGTAGGAATTTAGCCGTTGCACCTGGAGCGTCGCCACTCCAGCTCACCTCTTGCGAGGTGTCCTCGCCTCTCGGCTCAGACGTCTCTGTTCGCATCCCTATCCTCACGAACGACGGGTGTTACCCGCTACCCTGCTCCATCTTGCGATGGGTGTGTCCGGACTTTCCTCTATTGGTAAAAACCAACAGCGACTGCTTCGTGCAGACCTTCACTGTACCAGCACTTGCAAAAAAATCAAATGGTGGTATAATGGGAGGTAGTGAAATAGAGGAGGTTCCAATGAGGCGTTTTATTCTTGCTTTGGCGGGGCTTGTCCTCGCCGCGTCTACCGTGCTCGCCGAAGATTTCGGCTCGCGCCAACAGGACGTGTTCAACCACGTTCTTGCCAGCGGCAAGCCGTGCATCACCGTCAGTCTTGACGGCTTGCCGGTGACCGCGTGCGTCGTTCGCGAGAGCGGCGTCCACTTGCTCGGCATTTCGGTGCCAATGAGTGGGATGATGCAGGGCGAGCAAAATGCTCGCACATGCAATTCCACGTTCACGGCCGATGTGTCCCCGTTCGCCTCCCAGCTTTCTCCTAAGCTGGAGTGCGATGGCGGCACGCCGACGGCGCTCACTGAGAGCCCTGCTTTGGTGGCAGTGTACATGCACACGCTCAACCGCGTGTGGGTATACTTCCGCTCTCAAGAGCGCGAAGCTTGATCCGGCCTGCGACATCAACCCCCGACGAACATGTTTCGCCGGGGGTTTCTTTGATCTTCACACACAAGCCACGGCGATGTTGTGTTGCCAGAACATCGCGCGCGACACACAAACACGTTCGCTACATAAAGCAGTGGTGATACATTTTCTCTCTACCATTATGGTTGCGTTCTGGCAACACAACATCGCCGTGGTGCCACCCCCCTCTACATGATCTCACACGTCCCGCCAGCACATGCAAGCTCGCGCTTTTGTTCCGTCTCGTCGGTGAGTTCGTAGGTAACCAACTTTGAATAATCAATGTTTGGAAAATTCGCCGCAAGTCGCTCATATGTTTTTTTGTCAATCGTCTCATACGGAGCGAGGCGGTACACGTGATCCTCGCGCGGAAGGAATGAAAGGCCGCCCACAATGTCCCAGTTCTCAAAGATCCAGGCCACCACGGTTACCCACTCGTCCTCGCCTACCGAGATCGTCGCCGATGGATTGTGCTCGGTGTAATTCGTTTTGATCATCTTCCAATACTCAAGTTGTTGCAGTGCGGAGAGGTCGTCGCGAAACACAGAACCGTTCGGTGCCTTGACCGGAAATTCCAACACATACGTGTTGGCGTTCTCCGCATTTTGTCCCACCTCCGGGTGAAATGGCACGCCCTGGTCGCGGAGCATCTTGAAGAGCGAGTCTGTCGCACTGATGCGCACGCGACGAATGTAGTAGGCGGAGTGTCGCGGGTGTAAGCCTGAAGAGCAGTTGAATGTCTGAGAGACGGTGCCCGAGGGCTTCACGGCCGTAACGGCCGCCGAAGGATTCACCCCAAAACGCTTTGCATACTTTGCGTTGGTACGCACGGTCTCGGCACGCAGTTTTTGCAATACTTTAGGATTGCGCACACTGGGGCAGTCCCACTGACCGGTGATAGATACGCCGAGCAGACGCTCTGTTTCGCAGTTGTCCGTCCAGTCTTTGGAGATGTAGCGAAACTTCGTGAGCGTGGACTGGTAGGTGCCTAAAAGCGCCGCCAGGCGCGCCTTGCGCACAAGCGTGGCTTCAGTGTCGCCAGCACGAGCGATTACTTCAGAGAGATTGCAGAACTGTTTTGATTGCAGAATGATCTCACCGCACGGGTTGGTCCCTAGCTGGCCAATCATGCCGCTTTTACCGCCATAACGCTTCTTGAGAAGCTCCAGACGGCGCTTGGGGAGACTGCTGTGGAGCGCACCACGGTTGAAGATACCGCGCTCGCCCGTGCCTGATTTCATGAGCGCCACCCATTCGTCCATGAGCTCCGCACTGGTCGGCTTGGCCTCATACACGGCGGAATTGTTGGCTACACTGCGATGCCCGTCGGTAAGGAAAAACTGTCCCTTCTTGGCGTCGCGGATTTCTGCATCATCCAAATCAGACAGTGAAATCATCGCCGTGCGGCGCACGCCGCCGGCCACCACGCATTCACCGATCTTGCAGATGATGTCGTGCGCATCAATGTTGCGCAGGCGGCGTCCTTGTCGGCGCAAAATCCTGTCGCGAGCAAATGAAAGAAGTGAGCGCAACGGTTCAGGGCCCGATGCCTTGCCGCCCATGGTCTTGAGACGCGCACCGGCAGGACGAATCTGCGAAAAATCAAATTCCACATCTTTGCCCCCGTACCAAGTGCGTAGTCCGAGCGTGAGTGCGTCGCACCAGCCTTCTTTGGAATCATCAATGACGTGTGTTGCAGTCTTCTCGCCGCTTTGGCGCGCGATCTGCGGAAGCTGTTGTACGTTTTCGCTCTCCACCGCGAAACCCACGCCGCACCCCTGCATGGAGAGATACATGATTTCAGAAAAGTCTTCAAGTTTTGTCGGCGCAGTGTAGGTGCAGTTGTATGCGCACGTGTTGCACTTGCGCGCAGGCTCTCCGGCAAACTGCATGAGACGCATGCTCGGCATCACGTCTTGGCGCAAAATCGCTTCCCGCACTTCTGCGTACTCTTTTGCAGTCAATTTGTTCCCGAGATTTTCTTTCATGAAGTTGACGTAGCGATCCACCGTCTCCACCCATGTCTCACGTCTGCCCTCTTGATCAATCCACCGCGCGTAGGTGCGCAGGTATACAAATTCGCCGAGCGGATTGCCGGCAAAATATTTTGCGCTCTCCTGCGCAAGCTTACGCACATGCGAAGGCACTTCCCCCTGCTCCTTGCGAAGCTTTGCGCGCTCCGCGCGATAGAGAATGTACGCCTTCGCGGTCGCCACGTAGTCGGAAAGAATGAGCTGTCGTTCCACTTCGTCCTGACACCCCTCCACAGTGGGCAAGAAATTTTTGTAGGTCTTGGCGATGCGCATCATTTCGCCCGCAACCTTGTGCCCAACCACCTCGGCCTCCTCCGGAGATCCTTCTCCGGTCGCCAACATCGCCTTGTGAATGGCCTCTACGATGTTTTCAAACTCAAACGATACGATGCGACCGTCTCGTTTTTGGATCTGCGGCAAATATTTCTTATAAACACGGATAGCGGCACCACCATGCTGTGGCGAGTGCGTAGCCGAAGTGGTTCCCCGTGCGCGGAGCGCGGTGGTTTCTTGTGTCATGCGCATCATCAAAATGAACAGCTCGTAATCAGTCCATTGTAGAACCCGAAGACCGCCTGCTTTTGCAGGCGGTCCTGTGGACAACTCACTCACTCTGCCAAAAGATCGGATTTAGAGGCTCACAATGCTTCCAATATGCACATTGTGCGACGCACAATAGCCCTCTGGCAACTCCACCACGTACAAGGCAGGTGCAGAAGGCACAAACGCCTCCGGATAGCTCTCCGGCATAGCGCGCTCTTTGACAAAAACCACCCGCCCATCCTTTCCTATCCACACAATATCTATAGAAAAGCGCATGTCCTTCATCCAAAAGCCCCATGTGCCCTCTTTCTCAAACACAAAGAGCAGTCCTTCGTCGGGGGCAAGGCCTATTCGGCCGCTGAGCCCTTGTCGCCGCATCGCAGGGGTGTCCGCAACACCCACGCGCACGGTATTGCCAGCGATAGTTATCGTGCGAAGAGAGTCTTTTGGGCTTTGCGCAACATTCTCGCGCGCGCCAGGAGCCACATACACGGCCACAGCAAAAAGACCTGCCGCAAAAAGCAATACACACAGCGCGGCTAGAGAGATTCGCGCGCGAGACATGACATTACAAGACAACAACCACGCTTGTGATGACGATAGCTACGAGCCAATAGAGTGTGTTGATGAAGTATAGCTTCATTGACTTCCCCTCCCACAA
The DNA here is from genome assembly GCA_965659025.1 of Minisyncoccia bacterium. GTDB lineage: Bacteria > Patescibacteriota > Minisyncoccia > Phycocordibacterales > UBA2100 > CBFHTW01. The sequence continues at coordinate 7,978 of CBFHTW010000014.1, read as the reverse complement.
CACCATGCCAAGCATTGGAGGGACGACAAAACCAACCCACAGCCAAAATGCCAATTCCACAGCGCCAACGATATCAAAGACGCCCCATGCGGAGGCAAAGAACGTAAGCACATACGCCATGAGCATGCCCGCGAGAAGGCCGACGATCATGCGTAGCGCCATGGTGCGACGCGTACGCTCCGCCGTCTCCGGCGTTACATTCGCCAAACGCATCCAAGTCGCACCAAACACGCGCGGGTGATACCACGCCATACCAAGAACAGATGTCGCAACGGCGGCAATGAGAATCGTCCATGCAGATACCATGATCATAAAAAGATTGTAGTGATTATTAGGATATACAAGAAGTGTATCCTGCCTTTGGCAGCATCCAAGCGCACTATACACACCCTAGAGACGTCGCTTTGCGGAGGTGCCCAAGAGTGGCATACTGACGACATTACCACTTACACACATCTTTATGATTGCAGGGTTTCGTGACTTTATTCTTCGCGGCAACGTCGTTGATTTGGCGGTCGGTGTCGTCATTGGAGGTGCCTTCGGCACGCTGGTGAGCTCCATGGTGAAAGACATCCTTACGCCGTTTATCGCCGCTATCGCCAAACAGCCGGATTTTTCGGCGCTCACCTTTACCATCAACGGAAGCAGGTTCATGTACGGTGAATTTCTCAATGCGGTCATCGCATTTCTCATTGTCGCCGCGGCGATCTACTTCTTTGTCGTACTACCGATGAACAAAGTACTTGCTCGTATAAAGAAGCCGGAACAATCAGCCGCTCCAACCACCAAAAATTGCCCGGAGTGCATGAGTAACATTCCGCTCGCCGCCAAGCGCTGTGCACACTGCACCTCGCAGGTGTAAATTTGCCCCATGGTGCAATTGCACCGGCCCTTATCAAGGTTAAACCTTGGTAAGGGCCGGTGTTTGGCATTGTGTCCACTTTTTGGGGTACAGATCAGGAGCGGAGGGTGAGGGATTCGGCGACAGCTCACTAAGATTTTCATTCGCACACAGGTGCTCTGAAAATCTAAGTGGCTCCTGCCCGGGCTCGGCCGACCGCGCCGCTTTGCGGCGCGCGGCCTCCGCCTTTCGAATCCCTCCCTCACACAAATACCACCACATTGAAAAAGATGCCTCAGCACCCTTTTCAATATGTCGGAGCGGAGGGTGAGGGATTCGAACCCTCGATACCTTGCGGTATGCACGCTTTCCAAGCGTGTGCACTAGACCACTATGCGAACCCTCCAAACATGCCGAGTATACGCCACTGGACACAAAATATGAAGAGCGGCCCGCCTTTGGCGGACCGCTTGTTTTTGTACGGCCGTGCGTTACGGCCAGGAAACCGGTGGAAGAAGCGTGGCCGAGATCGTCATCGGAAGAGCTTGGTGAGGACGCCAAACCTTACTTGGTCGTCTGCGCAACAGTGCCAACGGACGAAGCGGAAACTCCAGCACCACGGCGTCGGCGATTTCAATATGACGGCCAAGATGCTTGGCACGCCATTGAAAGTCAACATGAACAACCTGGCCCATCGTTTCTCTCCTTCTGCCTTGTGTAGTGTTTTTCCAACGAACGCGCCACTTTTCTGTTGGCATCGTTCAATTCTTCAAGAGCCTGCTCCAGTTGCTCTCGAACATCCGGACGCGGCTCCTCCGTCTTCTGCGGGCGCGAAATGCGCACCACAGGCAGGATAATCACGGCCGCCGGCTCGGTGCGCGTGCGCGAAAACCGATGAATTTCGGTAGGAAAACGAATCACTCCCATGCACCCCTCCTTTGGTTTTGCACTACAGAGAACGATACTCCTACACCTTCATTCCTTCAAGTGCCGCAATACGCTCTCCCACGGGCGGGTGCGTGGAGAAAAGTTTGGCGATAAATTGCCCAGCCCCATGTGCGCCTGCCTGCGCAGACAGGCCGAATGGATTTGCAATAAAGAGATGCGCCGTCGCATGCGAAGCGCGTTCCATCGGCACTTCGTACGAAGAAATCTTCCGAAGCGCGGAGGCAAGTCCTTCTGGATAGCGTGTGAGGAGCGCGCCGGAAGCATCGGCAAGAAACTCTCGACGGCGTGAAATGGCAAGCTGGATGAGTTGGGCCGCAAGCGGCGCAAGTACAATCGTACCGACGGCCGCAATGATAAGCAGTGGATTTTTATTGTCCCTGTCTCCCCCGCCATAAAAACTCATGCGCATAAACATGTCGGCGATCATCGCAATACACCCCGCGAGCACTACGGCGACCGTCATCACCAAAATATCGCGATTGCCGATGTGCGAGAGCTCATGCGCGAGCACGCCCTCAAGTTCCGTGCGAGAGAGACGTCCCAAAAGGCCCGTTGTCACCGCCACTACGGCATGCTTTTGATCGCGGCCAGCCGCAAACGCATTCGGTGCGGCGTCGTCAATAATGTATACCCGCGGCTTCGGTAGCCCAGCGGTGATGGCGAGATTTTCCACGATGCGATGAAGCTCCAGATACTCCACTCCACCGGCTTCATGCGCGCCAGAAGCGGCAAGTGCCACCTTGTCGGAAAACCAGTATGCGGAGACGTTCATCAGGAGCGAAAAAATCATTGCGCCCCACAAGACGACCGGCTCTCTCAAATACCACGACACGACCCAGCCAAGCGCCATAATAAGCGCGAAAAACGTCGCCATCAGAAGCCACGTGCGCTGTACGTTTCGTGATTGCTGGGTGTAGAGGGTTGCCATGGAGTAAGCTACTAGCCACTAGTGGCTATTGGCCAGTGGCTAATTACTAAAACTTGACCTTCACAGGCTCTTTCGCCGCTTGTTCGCCTTCGCCAAGCTGGAAGAAGTCGCGGCCGGTGAATCCAAAAAGTTTACCGATTATGTTTGAGGGAAATGCCGCAAGCGCGACCGTGAGATCTTGCACCACGCCGTTGTAAAAGCGGCGTGCCGCCTGGATTTTGTTTTCCGTATCGGAGAGCTCGCGCTGAAGCTCTACGAAATTGGCATTTGCCTTGAGGTCTGGATACGCCTCGGAGATCGCAAAGATTGACTTGAGCGCGCCGGTGAGAGCATTTTCAGCCTGTGCGTGCTCGGATACCGATTGTGCACCAAGTGCGGCCGCGCGCGCTTTCGTTACGTTTTCAAACGCTTCACGCTCGTGGGTCGCATATCCCTTGACTGTCTCCACAAGATTTGGGATGAGGTCATATCGGCGTTTGAGTTGCACATCAATGTCGGCCCACGCCTCTCCCACACGAGCAATGAGTGTAACAAAACGATTAAACGTAACGATGGCCCAAAGCACCAAAACGGCTACAACGCCCAATACAATGTAGGTGATTGTCATGCGGGCATCATAACACGCACGGGGGTGCGGTCGTCAACTAGTTGCTCGTGGTGGTCGTGGCGGTGGTTGTGGTGGCCGCCGGAGTCACAATGACTGTCGTAGAGGCAGAGACGGAACCGCCGAGAGAGGTTACGCATGAGAGTGTAAAGGCTGTGGTAGTGGCAAGCGCTTCTGTGCGTATGAATCCGTCCGACGAGCCTGAAGATATTTGCGCCCCCGCACTGTCTTTCATGGAGCATCCAATGGTGCCCACACTCGCCCACACCAGGCGCACAGAATTACCCGCAGTGGTGCGCGACGGATCGGCAATGAGCGAGGCAATGGCCTGCATGCTTGGTGTTGTGGGTGTGGTGGTGGTCGCTGGTGTCGTTGGTGTTGTCTGGCCAGTGCCTTGTTGCTGTTGATTGTTGCCAAGTAGTTTTCCAAGCATCTGGCCGAGCATTTGACTTAGGCCACCAAGCATACCTGAAAAACCGTTTCCACTTTGTCCACTAGGTGGTGGTGTTGTAGGTGGTGGCGCAGGAGGTTGCTGTTGCGACGGCGGAGGAGTTTGAGGAGGAGGCGTATTTGGCGGCGGCGCTGCGGGTGGCGGCGTAGTTGGTGGAGGTGTAGTCGGTGGTGGTGTGGTGGTTTCTGCGCCTGGTGCTTCAGTCGGCCGCGGCTTCGGGAGTGGTACATCGCCACTAGTTGCAACCTCTGGCTGTTGCGCTTGACCAATATATGAGAAATCTCCGAGATCCGCGGCTTTTGTGTATTTAGACCAATCAACAAATGTCCCGGTTTCTGTGGGAATATCCATACCAGGGGGACGTAAAGTGAGGTTCGTCTCCGTAGGAATATTCAAACCAGGTGTAGGCGTTGTCGGTATTTGGGTCACCTCACCACTCACTTGCACGCCACCAGCAGTATTTGGAAATGGGGTTGATTCGCCGCTAATTACACCCCTAACCGTCTCCGAAAGTGCACCGCGCGCTTCTACTTCAGGACTGTTCACAGTGAGCTCCGCCTCACCACGTCCGACAAGTACACTCTTAAACCAGTCAGAGGCATTTTTAGTAAATTCACTGGCAGTCTCCTTTAGATTTGCCCATGTTCCTTTCTGATCTGTTGAGGACTCACCACCAGGCTGTTGTTGCCCAAGCCCACCAGTGTCATCAAGAGACGGTGGCGCAACTATTTCAGGAGGAGTGCTGGCGTTTCCGGTGCCACTTGTTTGTTGAGATTCTGTTCCAACTTCGGAAGTTCCTTGTGGATTTGACGCACCGCTTGTTTCAATAGCCATGGTGTCCGGTGGTGGAGTTGAAACTGAATCTGTCATCGGTGCAGTCGGCTCTTGCGTTCCAAATGTTCCACTTGTAAGAATCTCGTAAGCGCGTCCCCAACGCCCCAATTCACCCTTGAGAGTGTCTCCAATGTTTGTAAACTTCTCATTTGCCCATTCACCCCATGTTTGCTTTATCGGCGGCAAATCGGCACCCTGTTCCACTCTGCCAACAGGCGCATTGCCGACAACGTCATTGGTCTCTATGTATCCAGGCTCTACTGGGATATCCAAACCCGGCGCAGGCGTGGCCGGCGTCGCGTATCCTGGCTCTGTTGGAATATCAATACCAGGAGCTGGTGTTGATGGTGCTGCGTATCCAGGCTCGGCGGGGATATTCGGAACATTTGTAGGTACATCAGGCAAATCAGCGCTTGTGACGGAGCCAGCAGGCGCGCCACCGAGCACATCACCTCCTGTCCACCATTCGCGAACATCGCCCCACGCACCACTGAGTGCTCCAGTAGCGCGTTCCCATAACGACGGTGATGGAGGTGGCAAATCGGCACCCTGTTCCACTCTGCCAACAGGCGCATTGCCGACAACGTCATTGGTCTCTATGTATCCAAGCTCTACTGGGATATCCAAACCCGGCGCAGGCGTGGCCGGCGTCGCGTATCCTGGCTCTGTTGGAATATCAATACCAGGAGCTGGTGTTGATGGTGCTGCGTATCCAGGCTCTGCTAGGATATCAATGCCAGGAGCTGGTGTTGGTGGTGCTGCGTACCCTGGCTGTTGCTGTATATATTGATTTGCAGTGTTATACGATGATAAATCCCGTTGGCCAATTTCATACTGACCACCGGAATTAGCCCATCGCGAGTCAAATGGAATCGTTTCCGCCGAGAGCTGGCCAGACGGAACAACACCCTGCGCGGTCTCAAGTGTCGTTGCCGCGGGACTGGTACCAAGCATTTCGCCAGTGCCAAGATAACTTCCGGCGGTGGCAAACACAGAATCAGACGGCGCGTAGGCAAATCCAGGCGCACCTGGCGTCTGCCCAGAGAAAACATCGCTGGAAAATCCTGGGCCAGTGTAACCGCCAGTCAGCCCTGTCTGCTCTGTACCTGCGAAAGTAAAGTTTGACGGCGTTGGCGCAGGTTCCAAAGTGAAGCCATTTGATGCGGTGGGGTTTGAAGACCCCCATGTATTTGCATCCTCAAATGGGTGCGGAGTGGAGTCTGCGAGAGAAGCATAGCCTGGCGTACTCTCTCCAAACCCAGTGTTATAACTACCAAAATTATTCAACTCGGCTGGTGGTGTATACGAAGCATAAGAAACACCACTCCACACATCCGGTGTCTTTTGGACATACGGAGCGACACTTGCCTGAAACCATCCCTCGTTAGCCGTGACAGATTCGCCTCCCCTTTTTATAGGACCAAAATAATTACTAAGTTGTCCCTGCTGTGCAATCTCTACAAGCCCCTCAACTGATTTCTGGGGATTGTTTGCGTCACCCCTTTCAATACCATATCTAGCATCACCTCCTTGGTTGTTGAGCTGGTAAAGTCCCCTGGAATCAAGACCTCGTGCCGCATCATACTCACTTACTAAAGTCGCCCTAAACCCCGATTCAGTTTTTGCTAGCATCACAGCAGCTTTGGCCAACTGATCTGGGTCGGTGACATCGGTGACACCGACTTTCCTAAAAGCGTCAACTGTTGCCTTCGGCCAAGAACCACCATTTTCCTCAAGCGCTGCACGAAACTCCTCTCGAGCAGCATTATAAAGTTTGATTGGATCTACTTTACCGTTTGACTCCGCACGCAGCGGTTCCGTTGTATCTTGCGCCGGGACTGGGTCTTTAAATGAATCATATTTACTCAACGTATCGTTAACGCCGCACCACCACCCAGAACACGATGATTTTTCGGTCTCCGTGTCTGTTTTATTTGCATCTTTATTGGCATCAAATGTGTTTTCTGGCGGACGTTGAGTATCTTCAGGATTAGTGGGATTGGGATTTTCCGTCGACGAATTCGGGCTAAGCACACCTGTATCAGCGTTTGGGGGTGTACCCTGCTCTTGGGCTGGGCTCGGATTCGTGGGCGGTTCCTTCGCGAGCTCTCCTAGCCCACGTGTCGGTGAGTTCGGGTCGGAATTCACCGGTTGCCCAGATGGATCTTTTTGTTCCGGTGGTTCCCACGACTCCCCAGGGTCAGAATCAAGCGCCGGGTTGTTTCCCTCGTCAAATCCACTGGAGTCATTAAAAGCTGGGTCGGAACCAAACACCCCCCATTCGCCAACGGAAGAGCCAATACCAGCACCCGAATACGCACTCCATGGAGTGTTTTTGGGATCAGTAAGGTTCGTCTGTTTTCCATCCAAATTACCCGCCGTCTTCCCCTCGCACACACCATCACGGACACAGGTGCCTATGGTTGAAAATTTGTTGGTTGTATCGGTGCATATGCAGTTGTTTTTATTTTCACCACGAATACACTTTGGTTGTCCTTCTCGTTTGTCTGGATTTGGCTTCATTCCACACGTAGTACATTCTCTATAAAACGGAGTGCATTGTTTATCCGCCGCTGTACCCACCGCATGAAGTGTTACGGGGGCGATTAGCGCAATGGCGCACGCAACACCACACACATACAGCACGAGTGATTGCGTACGGATGACCATACCAGTTGATATGACCATGATATCAGACAAAACCGCGCAATGGGGTACTCGCGAAAGTTGTGTCTGGTGGGCGATATACTTCTACTTACCGATTTTTTGTTAGGCAAACGAGCGTCTGCGGCGCCAGTAGTACACGGCAAGCACAAGAACCAAAACAGTGCACAGAAGAACGAGTGTCCATCTGGCCGATACCCACGAGATAACCGACGCGAATGTTCCTGATGCCGCTTCAGCTGCAGCAACTTGCGTTGAAGTTGCAACTGACACCTCTTCGGTTGTAGTCGGCCCCGGTTCGGAAACCACTGTCTTCGGCGATACTGCAGGTTTTGCAACGACTTGCTTCTTTCCAGTCGGGGCCGGTTCTTGTTGCTTGCTCGGAGCAGGGGCCGGAGTGCTAATAGTAACAGTGGCGGAACCCTGTGTGCCACTTATCGTGTTTTTGTTTTGCGCATCGTATACGATGGAGGCGTTGGTTACACTTATCGCGGCCACACCATCGCTTTTGGCGGAAAATGTAATCGTGCCAAGCGTCTTTTGCTCTAAGAATCCCCCAGGGAATCCAGCGGTTTTCACCAGTTTTCCACCGACGTTGTCCACCGTGTCATAACCGGCCGCGGAGAGCGGCATCCAACCGCTACCAAACGAGAAACCTGTTATTTCAAGGAGTGCGGCCGGATACGCTACGTCCGCCTTTACTGTGTA
>CBFHTW010000013.1:0-12917 GCA_965659025.1 Minisyncoccia bacterium | reverse complement strand
GAAAGGTTACGCGATATACATCAAGCAAGCGAATTCGCTCTACTCGGGCCTTCAGGACAACTCGGTTCCGGCAACTCCCCAATGCTCGGACGGAGTGGACAATGACAGCGATGGCGCGACCGATTACCCGGCCGATGCGGGATGCTCAAGCTTGGTGGATGATTCCGAGGACAGCAATGTGATTTTCGACGCTAACGCTTTTGGCAGCGCGAGCGAAGTGGCGGCTCAAAACATCGCGATCAATGTGCCCAACCAAGTGCTCGGCGGCTTCTTCAGCGACTTTACCGGCGAAGCGGTATCGGTCACGGGACTTAAAGTTACATTTGCCACCTCCACGGCTGCGACCGGGCTTCTCACAAGTGTTTCTCTCGTCAACGAGAATGGATCGGTTGTCGCCGGGCCCGTGGATACCACTTGGAGCAGCGGCTCTATGACCGCGACCTTCACCGACACGGTAACTCTTCCAACCGGCCATCACGTCTACACGATCAAGGGCAAGGTTCCTTCCGCTGCGGTCAACGGCGCGATCATCACGGCAAGCACCAACCCGTCGAGCTGGTCTAATCCGACCGGGCAAACGAGCGGCAACTCGATAACTATCGGCACAGGCTCGTTCAGTATGAACTCCATGACGGTGAAAGGAGGCGCACTTACGGTGGGCATGTCGTCCTCTCCGGCTTCGCAAAACATCGTCGCAGGCAGCCAAGGCGTGCTTCTCGGCCAAGTCCTGCTCGACGCTTCTGTGTCGGGGGAGGACGTGCGGATGTCGTCGATAAAGCTCACCCAGACCGGCACGATAACCAACCTTTCGGCTTGCCAGCTCTTCAACGGCTCGACCGCGCTCAATACCGGGAGCAATGTAGCCAACACGCTTTCGGCATCCGGCTCTGATACCAACTTCACTCTCGACAACTCTCTCACCATCCCGAAAGGCACGGTGATTACTCTCGGCATCAAATGCAATATCGCCAGCAACGCGACCGGCTCGCACGTATGGAGCGTGAGCGGAACTGACCTGACGGCGACAGGCGTTACTTCCGGCGCCTCGATCAATGTGAACGAGACTGCGAGCAGCGGCGGCACCATGACTATCGCTTCTGCGTCTCTTGCGCTCTCGGTTGATTCGTCCTCTCCTTCCTACGCGCTTGCTGCAGGGGGGACTACGGGCATGACGATGGGAGTCTATAAATTCCGTGCGACGAATGAAGCGATAAGCCTTACAAAAGTCGGACTCGCTTTGACCTCCGGCTCGGCTTCGGATGTTGTGCAGGTATATCTCTACAACGGCGCGACGCTCGTAGGCACAGCAATCTTCACGGGTTCCAATACCGCGGCGACTTCGACTCTCAGCAGCCCGGTTACTCTGGCAAAAGATACCGATGTGACGATAACGGTCAAAGCCGACCTCGCGGATGTCGGAACAGGCCAACCCGGAACAGAGGGAGCGCTCATCAAGATCGATCCGTCGAATGCGCAAGGTTCGGGTATGTCCTCCGGCACGACAATCAACGCGAGCGCAACCGGAAATGTTTCCGGCGTGCGCCTCCTCAATACCTATCCGGTACTCTCCAATGCGGGAACATCCTGCTCCAACTCAACGGCGTGCAACGGCACTAGCCAGGTGCTTAAGAAGTTCAGCATCTCCGCAAACAGCGCAAGTGCGCTCGGCCTCTATCAAATCTCTGTTTCGATCGCCACGTCCTCGGCAAGCGCAACTAATCTGAAACTGACCGCGTACACCGATTCTGCCTATTCAAATCCTGCGAGCGTATCGGGGACGACTGGCGGACAGTTCGGCGCGACTCAGACTCCAAACGACAATACCTACACGGCAGTATTCACGCAGGCAACGCCGCTCCAACTGTCTGCTGGTACGACTCTCTACTTCGCTCTTACGGCTGACGTAGTGCCAGGCAGCTCGGCGACCACCTGGGCTATCAGCGCCACCGTTCTGGGCGATTCGGCTTTTGACGGAATGAAAGCCGCAGCCAGCGTATCAGGCAACTTCATCTGGTCGCCAAACGCCACCAGCGTCTCGACTGCCGCGACAACTGACTGGACGAATGGCTACGGAGTTCCCGGCCTTCCGTCGAGCGGCTTCTAACAACCTATGAGATTCTATCGACCAGCAATAATTGCCTTGCTTGTACTCGCGCCAGCATTCGCATGGGCGCAATCGATCCCTGCCTTTCCGATGGCTCTTTGGGGATCTGTAACCATCAACGGAACTGCGGCGCCCGTGGGCACCGTTGTGCGGGCCTATTACGGTTCTAATCTCGCAGGAACGGCCACGGTGCAGGAAGCCGGAGTGTATGGCTATACCGAGCCGACAAAGCAAAAACTTATCATCGGCGAGGGCACCGGCTCGATAAGTTTTACGGTGCAATCCTCTTCCTTTAACGGAGGTGCGGAGACTGCTGGCACTTCGGCAGTCACGGAGAGCGGATTCACTTCGGCTCTTACGATGCAAAAAGACTTGGCGTTCACCATCACGCTTCCGAGTTCCGGCGGTTCGTCTGGCGGCGGAGGTGGAGGGGGCGGAGGCGGTGGTGGAGGTGGAGGCGGGGGTGCCGTGCTCGGAGCCTCGACCAAAAAGGGTGATGCTAGCGGAGACGGCAAGATTGACGTTCTCGACTTCAACGCGTTACTAATTCAGTGGGGCAAGAGCGGTGCGAGCCTTACTGCGGATTTTAATGCTGATGGAGTCGTAGACATCCTGGACTTCAATCAGCTTCTTATTAACTGGGGGAAATAATTTATGAAAAAATTTAGCGCACTTATCATCGGTCTTTCGTTCGCGTTCCCGCTTGCGGCAAGCGCGGCGACTTTCAACGTGTCACCTTCAAGCGGTACTTACAACATCGGGGATACGGTAACTCTGAATGTCTCGGTAAATCCGGCGGGCAGTACGATCTACACCGCCATGCTCGACGCCCGCTTTTCTCCGGCGAATTTTGAAGTAGTGTCGTTCACTCTCAACGATGCTCTGCTTCCGCTTAAGCAGGCCGGGTATGATGCTCTCGACAATGGCGGTGGAATCCTCACCAAGACCGGCGGTTACAGCGGAGGCATTACTTCGACCGCATCATTCGGCACGATAGTCCTTCGCGCAAAGAGCGCGGGTTCGGCTACTTTCACCGTAGCGGATAGCTCGAAACTTTTGGACGGCAACAATGCGGATCAGCAAAGCGGCTCACAGACTTCGACCTTCTCTATAATCGCCAAGCCCGCGCCCGAGGTTAAGCTGGTATCGGCGCAGACAAATACGACCGCAGCGCCAAAAGAGACAAAGGCTGTCTCAAAGACACAGCCAGCAGCGACGAGCGCAACTACATCGACCGCCGAGGCCAGTTCAACTCAGGTCGCAGCTGTCGCTCAATCGGGAGTTATGGGAGGCGGTCTGACATTCTGGCTGCTGGAAATCCTTGCCCTCGCGGTTGCCTTTGGAGCCGGATATTTTGCCGGCACTCGCAAACTGATTCGATAACCATCTATGAGATCCGATATATCGGTCCGAGAACTGGTCGATAGGGCGAAGCGCAACGAACTTACCTTGCCTGAGATGCAGCGCCGATATGTTTGGCCGGCTACCCGTACATTTGATTGACAAGAATTTGGATTCGCGTATACTGCCTCCACACAGATATGTGTATCGGAATGAGAACCACTAGACGGCAACCGTAGACGGGGGCAACCTTGTGTGCGGCGGCCGCGGAAGCGGCCTTTTTCATTTCCGAACGACATGCTGTGTCGTTCGTTGACAGAAGAAGAATGCAACGAAGCCCAGCCGAATCTATCGCGCAAGCGAGAGAAGCGGTTGGAGACACACAACAAAGAATCAACAAATCAATTGATCCAGTCCTAGTCTTGGCTGGATCGGTTGCAGGAACCTGGCGCGCACGAGAGTGTGCGACAGGCAAAAAACATTGCTATGCCGCAAGGTGTAGCGATAGACATGAATTGAAGTACGCGGTTCTCAGAATTCCCTTACGGGAGTTCTGAAGAAGGGCGTGCGGTGGATGCCTAGACTGAAAAAGGCGATGAAGGACGTGGTATGGCTGCGAAAAGCTTCGGGGAGGTGCCAAGCAACCTTTGATCCGGAGATATCCGAATGGGAAAACCCTATCAAGTAACCCTTGATAATCTTCTTACGTAACGGTTTGAAGAAGCAGACCCAGGGAAGTGAAACATCTCAGTACCTGGAGGAAAAGAGAACAATTGTTATTCCCTTAGTAGCGGCGAGCGAAACGGGAGGAGCCCAAACTCAGCCACATAGATAGGGGCGAGGTTACAGGTGATAGGTTTTAGTCGTATGCAGAAATGCATGTACTAATCCCTACTGCCTAATCCCTGGCAACTGTCTATGGGGATGGGGGTCATAAGGCTACAGCGTCCCGAGAGAAATCGAGGGAGTGGAGTTACAAAATGCGTAGGTAGAGGAATGCGCTGGGAAGCGCAGCCCTAGTGGGTAACAGCCCCGTACTCGAAACCGATGCATCTCTATGGCTGTAGTTCTTGAGTAGCTCAGGACACGAATAGCCTGAGTGAATTCGCCGGAACTAACCGGTAAGGCTACATACTTTTTCAGATCGATAGTGAACGAGTACCGCGAGGGAAAGGTGAAAAGAACCCCGATAAGGGGAGTGAAATAGACCTGAAACCGCATGTCTACAAGGAGTCGGAGTGGGCATCACACAGAGTGTGATGCAGGTGTTAGGTGCGAGGGACTAGGTGCTAGGGAAATTTGAGTTTGGATTCCCATAAAACCTAAAACCTAAAATCTAGAACCTGCGATCATCGCGCTTTGCGTGATGTCCACCACGGCGTGCCTATTGAAGAATGAGCCAACGAGTTGATGCATACGGCTTGGCTAAGGAGTAATCCTCTGGAGCCGCAGCGAAAGCGAGTGTTAATAGCGCGCATGCCTGCGCATGCAGGTTTGTCGTATGTATCAGACCCGAAGCCGGGTGAGCTACCCATGAGCAGGATGAACTCAATAGAAATATTGAGGGAGGTCCGAACCGGTGGATTGTGCAACATCCTCGGATGACTTGTGGGTTGGAGTGAAAAGCTTATCGAACCCGGTAATAGCTGGTTCTCTCCGAAAGAGCTTTCGGGCTTGCGTCGCGTGTTCCCTTTGGGGGTAGAGCACTGGAAGGTTCAGACAGGCCGCAAGGTCACTGATCCTATCAAACTCCGAATACCAGAGGTTAGAGCGCGGCAGTTAGACGATGGGGGCGAAGCTCCATACGTCAAAAGGGAAACAGCCCAGACCGCCAGTTAAGGTCCCTAAATCCATGCTAAGTACAAATGAGGAGGTGAAATTTCTCAGACAGTGAGGAGGTTGGCTTAGAAGCAGCCACCCTTCAAAGAAAGCGTAACAGCTCACTCACCTAGAGATTTCGCGCCATAGATGATCGGGGTTAAGCATGGTACCGAAGCTGCGGATTCGCGGACTTCATTGAGGAAACATATACAAACAAAGAGAAGAGATTTGGTTTCGGAGCGTGGCGCAGACACGATGATTGACGGTGCTGAACCGCTGGATCGTAGGTAGCGCGCTCGGCCCTTGGGCTGAGAGGTCGGTGGTTCGAATCCATCCGCTCCGACCAAACCACTCTTGGGGCCGTCTGTGGAGAGTCCTTCTACACCGTCTTGGTGACCCGCGGGCGCCCGCGGGGTAAGGATCCCAGGTTCAAATCCTGGCGGCTCCACCAACCTCTTGTATATACAGTTCTTTAGAAGATAAGGATGTGAGAATTTGCGGAGTAAATAGCAGCTCCACCAAAGGTAGTACCTTTGGCCCCTATGTGGCTGTAGAGGTCCTAATCCTCTATTCTCATGAATACCTTTTCCAACCATGCTGTGCATGGTTGGATCCTCAATGAAGTCCGTGAGTGGTAGGAGAGCGTTCTGCACTGCGATGAAGGTAAAGGGGTGACCCATACTGGAGCGTGCGGAAGTGAAAATGTTGGCACAAGTAACCGCAAGGCAGGTGAGATTCCTGCCCGCCGAAAGATCAAGGTTTCCTTCGCAATGGAGATCAGCGAAGGGTTAGTCGGTCCTAAGGGGATGGTGACAACCGCACCTGATGGACACACGGTTAATATTCCGTGACTTGTATGTTGAGTGATGGAGGGACGGAGGGCTGTACCCTGGGCGCATTATTGGATTTGCGTTCGGGCCGTGAGTGCGCTGTGTAGGCAAATCCGCACAGCACGCGCGAGCGGAGCGGAGAACTGGAGATTCGTCAAAGGGAATCCAGGGGAGCGCGCTTCCAAGAAAAACTTCTACACATATCAACATATGAACCGTACCGCAAACCGACACAGGTGATCAGGTCGAGTAGACCAAGGCGAACAAGTGAGGTGTCCTCAAGGAACTCGGCAAAACAGCGGCCGTAAGTTAGCGATAAGGCCTGCCTTCACAGTGATGTGAAGGCTTCAACAAAAGAGTCCCAAGCGACTGTTTACCAAAAACACAGCTCCCTGCGAACTCGCAAGAGGATGTATAGGGGGTGATGCCTGACCAATGCCGGAAGGTTAAGTACGGGCGGTCCCGCGTTTACGCGGATGCTGGCCTGTATATGCCCCGGTCAATGTCGGCGATAACTATAATCGTTAACTCGCTACGCCTGCGTTATGCAGGTCAAGAGTAGGGCGATTGTAAAATTCGACTAAATGCTGGAACAACTGTTCCTTAAATGGATGTAGATCATGCGCTACCAAATAGGTGACAATGTGCATGTGCAGTCAATCAGCAGGAAAGACTTGTGCGCCAAAGTGGCACTTAAAAAACCACTATGGAACAAAACAAAAAAGAACTAGCCCGTATCCTTGCGAAATTCAAAGGCAAGGAGAAGGCACTGCAGTATTACTTGGCAGGATTTGCCGACGGGGAAAGCAGTTTCTCTGTTGCAATTGTCAAACATCCGACTGTAAAGTTTGGGTGGATGATAAATCCCTGTTTCCAGGTATATCAGCATGAGAAACATCGGGAGATTTTGGAAGTGTTCAAATTCGTTTTCAACGAAGGGAGCATTTACAGAAAATCCGGTGTGCATCCTGTACTCAACTACAGCATTAATTCAATGCGTGGCATACAGGAGAAGGTCATTCCTTTTTTCAAGAAGCATCCGCTTATTGTGAAAGAGGAGACATTCAAAACGTTCTGCGCCATCGTGAAAGCGATGGAGCAAAAAGAACACTTGACGATTCAAGGGTTCAAAAAAGTCGTTGGCATGGCATACACCATGAATCAACAGGGCAAAGGGCGGAAATACTCAAAAGAAGAGATTTTCGCTACATTGCCAAAAACTTAACAACGCGCACAAGAATCCTCAGAGACTACACGTCGAACCGCGCGCCACAGCGCGGATGATATAGTCCAATCCTCAGGGCGACTTGAGGTGTAAGTACTTCGAATTAAAGATTCGAAATGCCTAAGGTAGCGAAGTACCTTGTCGGGTAAGTTCCGACGCGCACGAATGGTATAACGACTTGGGAACTGTCTCGAGGACATGCTTGGTGAAAATACAAGGGCGGTGAAGATGCCGCCTTCCTGCAGCTAGACGGAAAGACCCCAGAAGCTTTACTGTAGGGTGATATTGGGATTACGGGTGCACTGCGTAGCATAGGTGGGAGGCTTTGAAGCATCATTCTCGGATGATGTGGAGCCGTCAGTGAAATACCACTCTGTGTTTCTGTAGTTTCTAACCTCTGGAGCGACACTCCAGAGAGACAGTATCTCCCGGACAGTTTCGGTGGGGCGCTGTCCTCCTAAAAAGTAACGGAGGAGCCTATTAAGGTCAGCTAGGTGCGAATGGAAACCGTACCGATAGTGCATTGGCAAAAGCTGGCTTGACTGCAAGTCGGACATGACGAGCAGGCACGAAAGTGGAGCAAAGTGATCCGCTGGTTCGCTTTAGACGCGGCCAAAGCTCAACGGATAAAAGTTACTCTGGGGATAACAGGCTAGTTCCGCCTAAGAGTCCAAATCGACGGCGGAGTTCGGCACCTCGATGTCGGCTCACCTTAGCGCGGGGGTGGAGAAGCTCCCAAGCGTATGGCTGTTCGCCATTTAAAAAGGTACGCGAGCTGGGTTCAAACCGTTCAGAAGTTCACGCGTGGACTCTTGAACGGTTTGAATCCCGAGGAAACGCAATGAAAAGATACTGTTATACAACCATAAGATATAAGACGACATAATCACGGCGGCGCAGTATAGGAATATAGTGCGACCATTTCGACTCATATCGGTAAAACCCCTCAACGAGCTCAGGGCATGTCCTTGAGTAAGAAGTGCGGGCAATACCGAGGGAAGTGCACCAAGGTGGTGTGCGCCCGTAGAGACTAAACGTCGAACATCCCAAGCAATTCGTAAGAGTTGAAGGATGAAGTTATAGTCCAATGCACGCAGTAATGCGTGAGGAAACCCTACTACGCCCGAAAGGGCTACGAAGGGCAAGCATGCGTGAGACAGGTTGGTCCAAATCTGCTGCAGGCGTTGATTCTTGAGGAGATTCGTTTCTAGTACGAGAGGACCGAAATGAACTGACCTCTGGTCTGGGGGCTGTCACGCCAGTGGCACCGCCCCGTAGCTATGTCGGGAATGGATAAGCGCTGAAAGCATCTAAGCGCGAAACCAACTCCAAGATGAGGAATCGTTAAGACCCGTGGGAGATGACCACGTTGATAGGCACCAGGTGTACGCGCAGTAATGCGTTTAGCCGAGGTGTACTAATACGTCGCCAGAACTCTCGTGGGGAATTGTGAGAATCGCAAAATACTTTTTGTAGTGTGTCAGCTTCGTTGCATCTTCTGTCAGGAGCGTTCAAGCGCTCTGTTCTGGTGGTTTATCGCCGGGGTCACACCCGTTCTCATTCCGAACACGGCAGTTAAGCCCGGTTGAGGCGATGGTAGTCGAAAGGCAAGAGTAGCTAGCCGCCAGAACAGAGCACTTGAGACAAAACACCCCGAAGCCTTTGGTTTCGGGGTGTTTTGTCATACCACCGCTTCCCAGGTACAATTCGGTGATGTCGTGGGCATCACGGAGACGAACACTGTATCTGACGGGCATTGGAGCGTTTTTCCTCGTGGTGATTGGCGTTCCAGTTGCATTCATGCTCCACAAACCAGAGACCTGTTTTGATGGCGTGCGAAATCAGAATGAGACCGCAGTTGACAAGGGCGGCCCCTGCAGACTGCTTGATGAGCGTTCACTTAGTCCGCATGCGGTACTGTGGACGAGGCCATTTTATATCCGCGACGGATTCTATAGTGTCGCCGCGTACATTGATAACCCCAACAAAAACGCAGGGGTGATGTCTGCTCCGTACCGTTTTAAGGTGTACGACGAAAACAACATTCTTGTCGCCGAGCGCACGGGTAGCACGTTCATCATGCCTGGAACGATCACGCCGGTGTTTGAAGGACAGCTCTCCACGGGAAACCGCAAAGCCGCACGCGCCTTCTTTGAGTTTTCCGCGCCTTTGGTATGGGAGCGCTCACGCGACATCTCGCACGATATTGTGATTAAAAATAGAGAGATCGTGGATAACACCACTGCGCCGCGCATCAGCGCACAGGCACAGAACACATCAGTGTCTAAAGTGAAGGATATTGCATTCATTGCTGTGGTATTTGATACGGCGGGTAATGCATTTGCCGCGTCACAGACAGTTGTCCGGGAGATAGGCGCGGGGCAAGAGT
Organism: Minisyncoccia bacterium; assembly: GCA_965659025.1. Lineage (GTDB taxonomy): Bacteria > Patescibacteriota > Minisyncoccia > Phycocordibacterales > UBA2100 > CBFHTW01. The sequence continues at coordinate 3,207 of CBFHTW010000013.1, read as the reverse complement.
TTAAGATTGTCTTTACATGGCCGCAGGCGTTTGCGCGTCCTGTTGGGCATGTGGATATCACCCCATTGCGTTCTCCGGCGCCTGCGTCGCAGTAGCACTTCTATGCCTGCGCGCGCTGTAGAGAAGGGGCGATCAACACTCTTCGCCCGAGTAGATTGGTTTTTACTTGCGGCGGCGGTTTGCGTATCCCTTGTGGGCCTTGCGACCATGCATGCCTATGGCGCAGGCAACGACTACTTTGATAAACAACTTTTTTGGATCGCGATTGCAATCGGACTAGCGCTGGCCGCAAGCCAGATTCCGTGGGATTTCTTGCGCAACACTAATGTGGTGGTGGTGCTATATATGGGTATCATCGCCGCGCTTGCCGCAGTGTTTCTTTTTGGGGTGGTGGTCAAGGGGGCACAGAGTCGTTTTGATGTGGGTTTGTTTGCGATACAACCAGCTGATCCGGCAAAGCTCATTCTCATTTTTGTGTTGGCAAAATACTTTGCGCGGCGGCACATAGAGATCGCGCACATCAAGCACATTCTTGTATCCGGCGCATACGCTTTTCTCATATTTGCACTTGTCTTTTTACAGCCAGATTTGGGCTCTGGTTCCATCATCTTTCTTATTTGGTTCGGCATGGTGCTCTTTGCGGGTATTTCTTGGCGGCACTTGTTTGTATTGCTTCTTGCTGGGGCGCTTATCGTTACCGGAGCGTGGTTGTATGCACTCAAGCCGTACCAGAAGGATCGTATTCGCACCTTCGTGCATCCGCTCTCTGATATCCATGGTGCTGGGTATAACGTCTACCAATCCACCATCGCCGTCGGTTCTGGAGAATTTTTCGGCAAAGGGGTGGGCGAGGGAAGTCAGTCAAAATTGCGCTTCTTGCCGGAGTACCAAACAGACTTTATTTTTGCGGCATATGCCGAAGAATGGGGCTTTGTGGGCGTCATCTTGTTATTTGGCCTGTACGCAATCATTATCATAAAAATACTCATGCATGCGCGCAGTATGGAGCGCAACAATGAAGCCTTGGTGGCGACAGGTATCGCGATATACTTCATCGCCCACATGACCGTGCATATAGGCATGAACATGGGGCTTCTGCCGGTGACCGGCACCACAACGCCTTTTATGAGCTATGGTGGTTCGCACCTGCTGACAGAATACTTGGCGCTCGGTATTCTCATGAGCATGAGCGCACATAGCAGTTTTTTGCCACGCGCTGAAAAGAGTGAGTTTTTGGGACCAGTGTAATTTTTCCCTATCTTTTTCGGTACGTCGCTTCCGTCTCGTGCACCATGCGCTCAAGTGAGAAGTCGTTGATGTCGCCGCGCAGTACCTCATCCACTCCGCCTACGTGGTTGGCAATGATTGGTATGTTAGCGAGTCTTGCCTCAAGAAGCACATACGGCAGACCTTCTTTGAGAGATGGAAGGGCAAAGCAATCAAAGCCTCTCATGACCTCACTCGCTGGGATAAAGCCGAATAATTTCACTCGTTCGCCGAGATGGTGTGCCTGTATGTGTCGCTCCAAATCACTGCGGAGTTCTCCGTCGCCCACGATTGCCACATACATAGCTGGTTTCTTTCGCGCTTCATCAATGAGCGCTATTTGATTCTTGTTTTTGGTGAGTTCGCCGATGGTGCCGGTGATGTGCGCGCCGGCAGGGAAGGCAGACCTAATGCGCTCGCCAGAGCTAAATGTTGTGGAGAAATCAATGCCGTTATAAATACGTGCGATTTTGCGTCTGGCGAATGGGATGCGCGCAAATGCACGGCGGTCTGCCTCACTCACGCAAATAGTTGCGTGCGCGAGGAGAATGGTGGCCAATGACACCAGCCAAATAGCAGTGCGCATCAACACGTTTCGCGCCTCGCGGAACGCCCATCCATGCGCGGTGTATACGATACGCGGGACTCTGGCGATGCGCCCTGCGAGCGCACCAAGGCCGCCGATCTTTGAGCTATTGAGGTGGACGATGTCTGGGCGCTCGTCTTGAAATATATGTATAAGTGCTCGCAGGGCGCGTACATCGCGCAGGATGGAAACATCTCGTCCAAGTCCTGGTATATAGATAGTACGAATACCCGCGTTTGTTAGCAGATGGAAAAGAAGCCCCGGCTCATCTGCGGCCTCACCGGCCGTTCCGTGCACCACGGCCACGTCATACTTTTCCTTTGGCAGATGGGTCGCGAGGTCATATACATACCGTTGCGCACCTCCAAAGTTAGATTTTGTGATAACAAAGAGAATTTTTTCCTTTTTTGGCATAGAAAGGGAATCGTGGCGTAATCCTTGCGAAGTATTGCTCTGGATGTCATAATACTAGCACTATGTCGCTCGTTTCAAAACGAGAGTATGTCATCCTTTTGTTGGGCGACACACTTGTCTTTGCCCTCTCGCTCTACATCGCGTTGTTCATGCGTTCGCTCCAGGTGCCGCACATGGACGTGTTCATACTGCACTTACACGCGTTTGCCGGGCTGTTCGTTGCGTGGCTCTTCGTGTTTTTTCTGGCCGGGCTGTACGGCAAGCACACACGCATTTTCCGTACCCGTTTGCCGATGACCATTCTTGCTGCACAGACGATAAACGTGGTGCTCGCGGCGCTCTTTTTCTTTGCGGTTCCCACCTTTGGCATTGCACCGAAAACAGTACTGCTCATTTATTTGATCGTGTCATCCTTGCTCGTTGTGTTGTGGCGCGTGATGATCTTCGGAAACCTGCGAGCGGGAGAAAAGGAGCTTGGTATCCTCATTGCCTCCGGTGAAGACGCAGAAGCACTTGCGCGCGAAGTGGCCGCTGACGACAGATTCCGATTTTCTTTCGCATACACAGTGGATACACGACACGCGCCGGCGCACGAGGTGGTGCAACAGGCGTGCCGCTTCGTGGAGAAAGATGACATCACGTTTCTCGTCGCTGACTTTGCCGACCCGGCGTTGGATGTTACGTTTCCCATCCTGTACCAGGCCGCGTTTAAGAAACGTCGCTTCGCATTGATAGATGTAAATGACCTATACCAGGAGGTGTTTGATCGTGTACCGCTTTCTCTTGTGCGGTATGAATGGGTACTTGCGAGTACGCAGTCATCGCGCATTTATGGGCTCGTCAAACGCGCCGCTGACATTGTGCTTGCGGCTATCGTCGGTACACTCTCACTCATTGTGTACCCGTTTGTTATGCTTGCCATCTATCTTGAAGACGGTGGC
>CBFHTW010000012.1:9140-12923 GCA_965659025.1 Minisyncoccia bacterium | reverse complement strand
ACGAGGCGCTGACCGATGATGACGCGCAAGGTAGAGACAAGAAGAAACGGCTCCACCCCCATGTCCAAAAGACGCGCCACCGCGCCCGCGGCGGTGTTGGTGTGGAGCGTAGAGAGCACCAAGTGGCCGGTGAGCGCCGCGTTGATCGCGAGAGAGGCTGTTTCTTTGTCGCGGATTTCCCCCACCATGATGATGTCCGGGTCTTGGCGCACGAGCGTGCGCAAGCCGGAGGCAAAGGTAAATCCAATCTCCGGACGCACCTGCGTCTGATTCACCCGCGCCATCTGATATTCAATCGGGTCTTCAATGGTGGAGATGTTTACGTTGGGCGTGTTGACGATGTCCAGTAACGTGTAGAGCGTGGTAGATTTTCCCGCGCCTGTCGGACCACACGAGAGAACCATGCCCGTCGTCTTTTTCATGGAATCGTGGATGCGTTCAAGTCCCACGCCGTGAAATCCGAGTGATTCAAGGGTAAATCCGGAAACACTCTCGCGCAAAAGACGCATGACGATTTTTTCGCCGTAGTACACCGGCATCACAGAGACACGCAGAGACACTCTCTCGCCCGCGGCCTCCACCGCGAAGCGCCCGTCTTGCGGCTGACGCTTTTCGTCAAGACGCATGCTGGCGAGCACCTTGATGCGCGCAGTGATGGCGGCGGCGGCATGCTTGGGCAATGTCATCGCGTCGTGCAAAATGCCGTCAATACGATACCGGATGAGAAGCGTTTCTTCTTGCGGCTCTATGTGAATGTCGGAAGCGCCTTGCGCCGAGGCATGGCGCAAAAGGGTGTCCACAATGCGCACCGCAGGCACGCCTTCGGAGAGCTGTTTGAGGTCTTCGTCCGAAGAAGTAGCCGCCGAGGCGCGCAGTGCTTCCGTCTCGCGTTTGATGACATCGCCCAAATTATCTTTCAGTTCTTTTTGGTACTGCTTGAGAGCGGCCTTGATGGAAGCGTCGTCAGTGAGGCGCGGCAAAATCTTCAGGCGGGTCTTTTTCTTGATGAAGTCAATCGCGGCGAGATCGTCGGTGTTGAGCATCGCCACCTCCAAATCATTGTCTTTTTTGTTGTACGCGATGATGTTGTTGCGACGCGCGATAGGCTCGGGGATAAGGAGGAGTGTTTCGTACGCGATGTGCGTACCCACAAGCGAAACAAAGGGGATGCCGAGAATGTATGCATAGGTGCGGCGCAGTTCGTCCTCACTGATCGCGTTGCGCGCGGTGAGCACATCGCCGATGGAGCGGCCAGAATCTTTTGCCTCTTGCTCCGCCGCCTCAAAGGCCTTCTGCGAGACGAGTCCCGCATCGGCAAGAAACGACTTCAAGTGCGTGTCTGAAATGTACATGCCATTCCATTATATAGTATGCCGCCGCACAGTGTGCGGCGGCAATCACAAAGAAATACCACACGGCACATCCTTTGCCGTCGGCCTTGATTTTTTCTCCATTTCGTGTATACTAGTCCTATTCGTTCCGGCACCAGCCGGAATTTTGTTTGAGCATTACTAAACCCTATACCCTAATAGCTATTCACTATTTATATGGCACTCTTTGATCTAAAGACACTCAACGCTGCGCTTGACGAGCTCCAGCGCGAAAAGGGCATCTCCCGCGAGAGCGTGGTAGAGGCTATTGCCACCGCCCTTGCCACCGCGTACCGCCGCGAATACGGCAAGCGCTCGCAAATTATCCGTGCGTCGTTCAACCCAGAGACGGGCGACGTGGAATTCCGCCAGGCGAAGATCGTCGTGGACAACACGCTCGTGCGTCAGGAAGACGAGGAGCCGACAAGCGACGCGATTGCACAGGCAAGCGACGACCACCGCTCCCGCTTCAACGCCGAACAGCACATCATGATTGAAGACGCTCGTCGCATCAAAAAAGACGCTCAGCTGGACGAAGAGATTTCGTTCCCGCTTGAAGCGCGTGAAGAGTTTGGCCGTATCGCCGCGCAGGCCGCCAAGCAAGTCATCATGCAGAAAATCCGCGAAGCGGAACGCTCTTCTATCATTGCGGAATACGGCGAGCGCGAAGGAGAGATCGTTACCGGACACGTCCAGCGTTTTGAACGCGGCAATCTCTACATAGACCTCGGCCGCGCCACAGCCATTCTCCCCTACGACGAACAAATCCCGGGTGAACGCTACCGCCAAGGCGAGAGGGTGCGCGCGCTTCTTTTGCGCGTAGACGAAGGTGTTCGCGGCACATTCATCCGCCTTTCGCGTTCACACCCGCGTTTTCTTGCCAAATTGTTTGAAACAGAAGTGCCTGAAATGGCGCAAGGCGTCGTGGTGGTCAAGGGCATCGTGCGCGAGCCGGGCAGCCGCGCCAAAATCGCCGTCTTTTCCAACGACCCACATGTGGATCCAGTAGGAGCACTCGTGGGTCAGCGCGGCGTACGCGTGGCGGTGGTTACCTCCGAACTCGGCGGTGAAAAGATTGACGTCGTGGAATGGAGCGAACACACAAATGAATTTGTAGAGGAGGCACTCAAGCCCGCCCGCGTGCTCGGTATAGAGCTCTTTGACGAAGAAAATCGCGCGGTGGTGCAGGTGGCCGAAGACCAGCAGTCGCTCGCGATCGGTCGCGGCGGACAAAACGTGCGTCTCGCGGCACGCCTCACCGGCTGGCGCATAGACATTCGCGGTGTCGCTGGCGAAGAAATCGCCCAGACCGACGGCACCGACGTAGAAATCTCCGCACAGGAGTCGCAGGAGACACAGGAAGAGGGTGCGACTGCAGAAACAGCCGCACACACAGAAGAGCCTGCGGATGATTCCGCCGCCCTTGAAGAAAATCCTGAAGGCGCAGAGGTGCCAAAGGCAGGAGAAACTACCCCTACTCCAGAAGAAACACCGTCGGAATAATACCGGTGCTATACTTCCCTCCATATGGCCAACATCAATGAAACACCTTCGCGGTACATGCTCAATCTTCTGCATGTGCTCCCTGCATTTGCCGAAGAGGACAATGGCATCGTCAACACCATCGTAGAGGTGTCATCCGGCTCCATCAACAAATACGAACTCATTACCGAATCCGGTCAGCTTAAATTGGACCGCGTAGGCTACTCTTCCCTCGCCTACCCGTTCACCTATGGCGCCATCCCGCAGACATGGGACTTAGACAACGACCCGCTGGACATCATGGTAGTCAACATCACCGAACCGCTCGTGCCGGGCTCTGTGTGTGAAGTGCGCGTCATTGGCGCGATGAAATTCGTAGATGGCGGAGAAGTGGACGACAAAATCATCGGAGTCCTCGCAGACGACAAACGCGTGGACCACATCAAAACGATTGAAGACCTCGGTGAGTACTTCAAGACGGAGACGAAATATTACTGGGAAAACTACAAAGCGCTCAAAAAGTCTGGCACCGGCGTCGTCGGAGAATTCCTTGGTGCCACAGAAGCGCTCGCCATTGTGCGCGAGAGTATGGAACGGTACGAAAAAGACTACAAGCCAAAGCTTGGGTAACATCTCATCGCACTGAGACGGTGCGGTGCGTTATCAACACCAGCCGCAACAAAAGAGGGGTGTACAATGTTCGCATGCCTCCAGAAACACAACACACACCACCACTTCTAGAGCGTCCACAGCGCCAACCAATGGGCCCGTGGGTCGGCGCGTTTCTCATTGTTGTCCTTTTGCTTTTTGGCGCCCTGTATTTCTGGGGCGCGCATGTAAGCCAAGATGAAAGCGAGCCGCTCCCTCTTATTCCAGGCACTCCAGTGCAAGCGCAATAATTATTGATGCATCAAGTCGCGGGGGGGGCGGG
>CBFHTW010000012.1:0-9130 GCA_965659025.1 Minisyncoccia bacterium | reverse complement strand
AAGGTAAAAATTACACGCGACGACGAGCGCTGGGAAACAGAAGTAACGGCCGAGGTGCCTGCCACAGAGCTCTCTCGTCACTACGAGAAGGCGGTGGACCAGTATCAAAAAGAGATCGTCTTGGACGGTTTTCGCAAGGGCCACGCCCCAAAAGACCGTGTCGTTGCACACGTCGGAGAAGACACCCTTTTGCGCACCGCCGCGGAGCGCGCGGTGCAAGAACAGCTCCCTCTTCTTCTTGCCGGCGAATCTCTCCCCATCGTTGAAACGCCAAAGGTGACTATCGGCGTACCGCGCCTTGGCGAAGTACTCTCATTCACCGCACGAGCCGGTCTCGCGCATGAAACAACCCTCCCCGACTACAAGACAATCGCGCAGAAACACACAGAAAAGCCGATTGACACCACGGTAACCGACGAAGAATACAACGCCGCGCTCATCCACCTGCGCCGTGAACGCGCGCGCATAGACAAGGTAGAAGGCGGCTCAGCTCCTGCCCAAGCCGCCGAAGAAGCGCGGGCAATGTCAGAGGCAGATCTCCCGCCGCTTGACGATGCCTTCGCGCAGTCTATCGGGTACGAATCAGCCACGGCGTTTACCGATGCCGTGCGCGCCAACATGAAAACGGAAAAAGAGGCGCGCGAGCAAGAGGTGCGCCGCGCGGCAATCCTGCAAGACATCACCAAGGCCGCCACAGTGCGCTATCCGGCAATTCTCAAAGAGTACGAGCTGGAAGAAATGGAAGCACAACTACAGCAAGACCTCTCGCGCATGGGTCTCACTATGGAAGGATACCTTTCACAAATTAAAAAAACGCGCGATGAATTGATTTCTGGCTGGAGCCAGACGGCCGACACACGCGCCAAGACCCGCATCGTGCTTTCAGAAATCGCTCGCAAAGAAAACATCATGCCAAGCGACGACACAGTCGCACACGAGTTAGAACACGCCCGCGAACGCTACAAAGACGCAAACCCAGAAGGCTTGCGTGCTCATATCATCAACGCATTGCGCAATGAAATGGTACTCCGCATGTTGGAGGGCAACGCGACCCCCGTCGGCCACCCCTCGCACGAACACTAATAGGAAAAGCGGTCCGCACATAGCGGACCGCTTCGGTATTGAGACTCAGACTACTTGTGGCCTGAGGTGTTTGCGCTTTTGACGCAAACGGTAATGTTGTCATTATCATTTCGTTCTTCAAATGCGTCCCGATCAGGCGCTTCGCGCTTGGCCTGAGACTTTTTTAAAGGAACAAATCCGGTCGTCCAACTGGAAAAACCGATAACGCAACCATTTTGTACTACAAGTATTCCACGTGCCATGTACTTCTCCATTGTTGTTAAAAGAACACCATGCGCACGCACGGCTATCTTCACTATAACATCACCTTCCAAGAAAACCACACACCATTTGATTTTGCTCGGGCGCGCGGGTACGATGTCTGCATGAACAACATCAAAGCTCAGATGCTCGTGCCGATGGTGGTGGAAAAGTCGCCCCACGGCGAGCGCGCCTACGACATTTACTCGCGCCTCCTCAAGGAACACATCATCTTCCTTGGCGGCCCCATCAACGACGAAGTGGCCAATCTCGTCATTGCCCAGCTTCTCTTTCTCCAGTCTGAAGATCCAAAAAAAGAGATTTCTCTGTATATCAACTCCCCCGGCGGAGCCGTCACGGCCACGCTCGCCATGGTAGACACCATGAATTTCATCAAGCCCGACGTGGCCACGTATTGCGTCGGCCTCGCGGCCTCGGGAGCGGCGATTTTGCTCTCGGCTGGTGCCAAGGGCAAACGATACGCACTGCCAAACGCAGAAATCATGATTCACCAGCCGCATGGCGGCGCCGAGGGCCAGGCTACAGATATTGAAATCACGGCGAAGCAGATTCTCAAAATGCGCGACCGCCTCAACAAAATCCTCGCCAAAAACAGCGGACAGAAGCTTGAAAAGATTGAGAGCGACGTGGAACGCGACTTCTTCATGACATCCGACGAAGCCGTCAAATATGGCATCGTGGACAAAATCCTCTCCTAAAAGACAGAGGGACACATCGCATCCCTAGCGGTGGCAAGGGCTCGTGCTATACTGCGGGCACCGTTTGTTAATTATTTAGTATTCAATTCGCCTTTCGTTCCCGTACCTATGTCCGCGATTCCATTAGCCCAAAAACGACTGTTTTCAGCCATATTTTCGCGCACGTAGTCCGGGCGGGGCGACCCGCTTATGGATATATCACTTAAGTTTCTTCTCACCCTCCTCGGGATCTCCGGGCTCGTTGGTATTGCGCTCGGGTATGTCGCGAGGTGGTTGCTTACGCTCGGCAAGCGCGGCTCTATAGAGCTTGAGATCAAACAAAAACTCTTAGACGCCGAGTTGAAGGTGAAAGGAATCTTGGAGAGCGCCGAAGTGCGCGCCAAGGAGCTTGAAGGCCGCATCGCGCAAGACATCAAAGATCGCGCCAATGAACTCAAAGCCACAGAAGAGCGCCTCGTGCGCAAGGAAGGACTTCTAGACACGCGCCAGACCAACATAGACACCACAGAAGCGCACTTAAGCAAGCGCAGTGAAGAGCTTGAAACAATGCGTGTAGAGGCTGAGGCCGCATTTCGCACCCAACAAGAAAGACTTGAAAAGATCGCCGGACTCTCCGCAGAAGAGGCAAAACACGAACTCACCCAGGCCATTGAGAAACACTACGCGGCCGATCTGGAGAGCCGTATGCGCAAACTTGAAATCTCCGGCAACGAAAAGCTTGAAAAGCGCGCGAAGGACATTCTCACCACTTCCATCCACCGTCTTGGCAATTCCGTCGTCTCTGATGTGCTTGCGACTACCGTCACCCTGCCCAACGACGAAATCAAAGGAAAGATTATCGGTAAAGAGGGCCGCAACATCCGCACTTTTGAGCGCGCTACGGGCGTAGATGTGATTATTGACGACACTCCGGGCACCCTCACCCTCTCTTGCTACGACCCAGTGCGCCGCCAAATCGCGCGCATGGCGCTTGAAAATCTCATTCTTGATGGCCGCATCCAGCCCGCAAAAATTGAAGAGTTTGTAAAGAAGGCTGAAGAAGAAATCAACAACATCATGAAGAAGAAAGGGAGCGAGGCCGCATACGCCGCGCGCGTGCCCAACCTTGATCCGAAGCTTCTTATGATTCTCGGTCGCCTCTACTTCCGCACAAGCTACGGCCAAAACGTACTGGATCACTCAGTAGAGATGGCGCACCTCTCCGGCATGCTTGCCGAAGAGCTTGGTGCTGACCCGGGCGTGGCGCGCGCTGGCGCTCTTTTGCACGACATCGGCAAGGCGGTAGACCACGAAGTTTCAGGTACGCACGTGGAAATCGGCCGCCGTATTCTGCAAAAATTCAACGTGGACGAACGCATCATCAAGGCCATGCAGGCGCACCATGAAGAGTACCCGTACGAAACACCCGAGAGCATGATTGTGCAGGTGGCCGACGCCATCTCCGGTGGCCGCCCAGGCGCGCGTCGCGACAGCGTGGAAAATTACATCAAGCGCCTGGAAGATCTTGAGGCAATCGCCAACAGACACCCAGAGGTGGAAAAAAGCTTCGCCATCTCCGCGGGCCGCGAAGTGCGCGTTATCGTGAGGCCAGAGGCCATCACCGATGCCGACGCGCGCAATCTCGCCCGCACCATCGCCAACGACATTGAAAAAGAAATGCAGTACCCGGGAGAAATCCGTGTATCGGTCATCCGCGAAACGCGCGTCATTGAGTACGCCAAATAGGCGTTGACTGCACACAGCACCGGGCGTACTCTCTTTGGTAGGAACAAAGGGGGTAGTCATGCAGATTGTGTTAGCGGCTCCAAACACGGACGTCATCGCCCTTGGCACAAACGCCATCAATTATTGTTCACGAACGAACTTATCTCATTTCGTGATTCCTTGACCACGCGCGTTACATTTTCTATCGGAATAATCCTTACTTGTTTCCGAGATGGTGGCGGCGTGCGCCTCATCACACAAGCAAACTGGATTCCGAAAAAATTCCGCAGACACATCAACAAACTCGGCGATATGTTTGAGGGGGAGATACAGCATTATTTTGAAAGGGCTCCTAACGAGCATGCAATGGAGTCCGCCGCGGCAATTTGGGGCAACCTGCAAGCAATTGTAGATGTGCCAATCACCGAATATCGCGAAACAGTACACTGAAATCTGCACACACTCAGCGGTCCGCCTCCGGCGGACCGCTTTTTCTCTACTTTTTGACACACATAGAATACTGTGGATTTTCGGTTGACAAGCCAAAAAAATGGCTCAAAATGGTCGGTAGCCTCTTTTAGTTATCAATTTAGCAATAAGAACATTGTCATATGGCAAACAAAATGGATTTGGCCGACCGCGTACAGCAGGCTATTGGTTCTACCAAGGCCGACGCAGAGCGCGCCGTTGAAGCAGTTATTGACGGAATCACCGCATGCCTTAAGCGTGGTGAGGAAGTCTCCATCGCAGGTCTTGGTATCTTTGAAGCCAAGACACGCGCTGGCCGCACGGGTCGCAACCCGCGCACTGGTGAGACCATTCAGATCAAGGCCATGAAGGTGCCTAAGTTCCGCGCCTCCAAGACCCTCAAGGACGCAGTGAAATAACATTCGCTCCTACAAAAACACCCCGCCAACGCGGGGTGTTTTTGTTTTGCGCTTATGTGCGGGATGGGAGAATCGGACTCCCGACCCAAGTTTGGAAAACTCGTGTTTTGCCACTAAACTAATCCCGCATTTGTGTCCTCCTATACTACCTGCCTTTGCGCATTGTGCAAAAACAACACCCTAGGGTATTCTGCATTTGTGCACACCATACGAAACATCTTCTTATGTATAGCGCTTGCGGCGCTGGTGTATATCGTTGCCAACGACTTCCTCACTCCGCCTCTGTATACATTTACAACGACACCAACAACCACACCATCCAGCAGCGCTTCCGTTGCTTCAGTGATTACTACGATTACATCACCCACAACGACCACAAACACCGAGGCAACAACCACACAACCCACGACAACCCCCCAGAAAAAGAGCCAATCTGCCTCCCCCGCCCCTGTCACACCCTCCACCACTCCCACAAATAAAACCAAAGTGCGCCAGGCGAATAAAGACGAGGTTGCTCGCATACAACACCCGTACGATGTTCCACCCACCAGCGCGGATATTCTCAATGTCAGTGTCCGCAACGCGCTCGTCAATATCGTCTGCATCCAAAACGGCCTTAATTTGAGCTCTATATCAGGAAGCGGAGTCATTGTAGACCCACAGGGCGTCATTCTTACCAACGCACATGTCGCACAGTATGTATTGCTTTCAGGAGAACCAGATTTACACATTTCATGTGTGATCAGGACAGGCTCCCCTGCCCGCGTCATGTGGCATGCAAGCGTGCTGTACATGCCCACTACGTGGGTCCATGCACACGCGCAAGATATACGACAACGCGACCCAGTGAGCACTGGTGAAAATGACTATGCGTTACTTTTTATAGACGATTCGCTTACTGGAGCGCCGCTCCCAAAGGCGTTCCCTTCCATAACGCCCGATGTGCGAGAAGCGATAGGCTTTGTTGCCGACCAGGTGCTTGCGGCTGGGTATCCGGCAGGATTTCTTGGCTTACTTGAAGCACAAAACGACCTCGGCGCCCTCTCCACCATCACCACCATCAAACAGTTATATTCATTCAACGCCGACTACCACGCCGACGCCTTTTCCTTAGGCGGCATTATTCTCGCCCAAAACGGCTCTTCTGGAGGGGCGGTGATCAACATGTGGGGCAAACTTGTCGGGCTTATAGTAACCACTTCATCTGGCACCACTACATCCGAACGCGATCTTCGCGCCCTCTCCACAGCACACATAGACAGATCTCTGCGCACCGAGACCGGAACAGGACTTTTAGAGACAATATCCAGTGATGCGGCGCTAAAAACGTATGAATTTACACATGCCAAGGCTCCCACACTTATCCAGGAATTCCTAGAGGTGATACTGAACACGCACTAACATCAATATCTGTTGTCGGGCTGCTGGGAATTCCTGCCTGCCGGCAGGCAGGGAACCCGGTCTATTACTTTGTCGGGATGCCGAGAATCGAACTCGGACTACGTGCTCCCAAAGCACGTGTACTACCACTATACTACATCCCGAATATCAATACTCAGCCAGGATTTTAGCACAGATTCATAAAAGACACATAGGTACAACTCCAATCATGCCGATAAAAGACATCTAAAAGACATTTGTTTGCGCGGCAAAATAACCAACATCTTAGCCAAGAACCTGCTCAAAGAAACGGCACCTCGCAATCTTTTTTTCAGAATCCATGATTACTCCAACAACATCAATCTGAAATTCTCTTGTATCCCCTACCGCCTCCATGTACAGCTCGGCAGTTCTGGCAACCTTTCTCAGTTTACTGGGGTGGGCCAGTTCTTCTGGTATATACGTCTGTGTTTCATGTGAACCATCAAGTCTTCCAGAGACAGCCTTTACCTCAACAATGTGAACAACGCCGTTCTTTTCAGCAATGATGTCTATCTCTCCCCATTTCTGACGATAATTTCTTGCAACGATCACAAAACCCTTCCCTTCCAAAAACTTCCCTGCAATTTCCTCACCAGAAGCGCCTGTCTGCTTGTTTGTATTTCTAGACATTTCATGTGAAATGCTACCAGAAAATAGACCATTTTCCATGAACATTTCACATGAAATGTCCGATTTATACGTTACTAAGTAACGTTTCATGTGAAATCTGGCAAAAATAGGCCATTTTAGGGCGTTTTTCCAGATATGAGACATCAAAGACGTCTTTTATCCCCACAATCCACAGGTTTTTCCACATAAAGACACTTTTGTGTCTTTGTCCGATACAAACCTCGTCTGTGCGGGTACAAAAGCAAATTGCGTGCTGTACCCGCAGAAAACCTTGTTTTGTGCGGGTACGGAGAATCGGGGACAGCTCACTAAGGTTTTTATTCGTGCTTCGCACTCAAAAAACCTAAGTGGCTCCTCCCCGGGCTCGCCCGTCCCTCGCTCCGCGAGGGACATGGCTCCGCCTTTCGATTCTCCACGCACGCAAAGCAGTTTGCGTGCTGTACCCGCAGAAAACCTTGTTTTGTGCGGGTACGGAGAATCGAACTCCGCTCTCGTCCTTGGCAAGGACGCGTTCTACCACTAAACCATACCCGCGAACCACGCAATTATATACCATGTCGCAACGCTGGCAATTTTTCAGTGCTCCCGCCACGATTCTCCTTCGCCTCTCGCCTCGCCGTCGCTCGGCTCGGGCTAGGCACCGCCTCGCACCCGCATCTGCTGATGCGGGTCCCGCTCCGGCGTTCAAATCCTTACGTACGGCGCTTATGCGCCGTACTGCGCTCACACTCGTTTCACGAGTGCTCCCGCCAGGATTCGAACCTGGAACAACAGTTCCGAAGACTGTCGTGATATCCATTTCACCACAGGAGCAGGAGTCAATCATACGCGCGCTATGACACAAAGACAACGCGCGCTAGAATAGAGGGGTGGAAACCTTTCGTCTAGCAATACCGCCAGAGGTGCGCACCGTCGCCGAAACCCTAAAAAACGCAGGTTTTGAGGCCTATTTGGTCGGCGGATGCGTGCGCGACTTACTTATCGCAAGAGAGCCAAAAGACTGGGACGTCACCACAAACGCAAATCCGGAACAAATCCAGGCACTCTTTCAGGAGACGTTTTACGAAAACACCTTCGGTACCGTCGGGGTTGTTACAGAATCCGAAAACCCAAAGCTCAAAGTAATTGAGATAACGCCATACCGTATTGAGGGTGCATATTCAGACGCTCGCAGACCAGACGAAGTGCGCTTTAGCGACAAACTCTCTGATGATCTGGAACGGCGCGACTTCACTATCAACGCGATAGCATACGAGCCATTCTCGGGCACCTTGATAGACATGCATGGCGGGCGAGAAGACATCAAGAGGGGAACGATTGCCGCGGTCGGAGATCCTGAAAAACGCTTCAGTGAAGACGCCCTGCGCATGCTAAGAGCGATTCGTATCGCGACAGAGCTCAACTTCGCCATAGATGCGACAACGGCCGCAGGAATTGCCACAAATGCCAGTCAGCTTGCAAAGATATCTCGCGAACGTGTGCGTGATGAATTTATACGGATTTTAGAGAGCGAAAGACCACTGCAAGGGCTTTTTGTGGCTCAAAAGCTAGGTATTTTGGCGTACGTCGTTCCCGAGCTTTCAGAGGGTATCGGGTGCGCACAAAACCAGGCGCACTCGTTTGATGTGTTTGAGCACCTTCTGCGCACTCTCCAACACGCGGCAGACAAAGGCTGGCCACTGCATGTGCGCTTGGCAGCTCTCTTTCACGACATTGGCAAGCCAGCATCCCGCCGCTTTTCAGAAGAAAAACAAGACTGGACATTCCACGGGCACGAGGTCATCGGCGCAAAGATGGCGCGGCGCATCTTGGCCGATCTCCGTTTTCCAAAGGATTTGAGCGATACGGTGGTGGCGTTGGTGCGCTGGCACATGTTCTTTGCCGACCCAGAGCAAGTAACACTCGCCGCAGTGCGTCGGACAATCCGCAACGTAGGGCAAGAAAATATCAAGGATTTGCTCAATTTACGCATTTGCGACCGCATAGGTACTGGGAGGCCCAAGGAACAGCCATTTAGACTCAGAAAGTACATGTCTATGGTAGACGAAGCTCTTCGTGACCCAGTCTCTGTGGCAATGCTCAAGATAGACGGCTCTAGGATCATGGAGATTTCACATGAAACACCCGGGCCGAGGCTTGGTTGGGCGCTACATGCCTTGCTTGAGGAGGTCTTGGACGACCCAAAGCTCAATTCTGAAGAAATATTGGAAGCCCGTGCTCTAGAACTATTACAATTAGGCGACGAAGAGCTCCGAGCGCTTGGGGAAAAAGGAAAGGAGCGCCAGACTGAAGAAGATGAGGCGGCCGTGCGTGAACTACGCGCCAAACACTTCGTACAGTGATTGTAAACTAATTCCCAGCAGTATCTTTTTGGAGTCGCGATTTTTCTGCTGAAAAATCGCTCAGCTTCGCGCCCTGCCTGCCGGCAGGCAGGCGTCGCGCTGC
>CBFHTW010000011.1:0-13584 GCA_965659025.1 Minisyncoccia bacterium | reverse complement strand
ACGCTTTCGTGGACATCCTCAAATGCGACCGAGGCGACCATTGAGCCTGGGATAGGGACAGTGGGCACAACGGGCACTCGCATTGTGGTGCCGCTTTCTGGTACCACCTATGTGCTCAATGTTACCGGCCCGGGTGGCTATTATTCTTGTTCCGCCACTATCTCTGGCGGTGCGGGCGTTTCAAGCATCGCTTCAAACATCGGCGACACATTGCTCAATGCGCTTGATTCCGGCAATCAGACATCCATCGCGGATTTGCTCAACGCCGCGGCAAATAATCAAAATGCATCAAACGGATCCTCTGCCACAGGAGTAAATACCGTGCTCGGGCTAAACAGCGACGGCACCGCGCCAGCCACCACTTCAAGAGTCACTCTCGGACTTCCATCTAGCGGCTTGGGAAGGACCGTAACTCCGACACCAGGACAGCAGGGGAACATCTTGATTGATAAGACCGGTGCGACGATCGTTGCGGGAGTGCGCACTTCCAACAGCGAGACCGCAAGCTTCTATGGCTCTGGCTCATCGCTGTCCCAGCCGACGACGTTTGTAGGCAAGTTGTGCACCTCGCGCCCGTGGGCCTCTGGCTTGGTGGCGGCGGTTATTCCTGCATCGTTCTTTGACAGCTTGTGCTCATGGCAGGGCTACCAGGTGGGCACACTAGCGCCGACAGGCACGGGCACGTCCATCGTTCAGCAGACGGCACAACAACAACCGCGTAAGGCGATTCCAGAGACACCAGTATCGCCGCTCACTATTCACCCACAGGCCAAGATTTGGGCTCAGCCCGCGGCGGTGCGGCTTGGCAGTCGTACTTCCATCTTCTGGACATCAAGCGACGTGCAGTCATGTACGGTGAGCGGACCAAACTTCTCCGCAAACACACTCGCCGGCGGCGCTTCCACGGTACCGCTTTCGGGAGAAGCAACATTCACCATCAAATGCTCTGCCGCAGATGGTACGAGTGTGATCCAAAGCACCACAGTCACGATTGCTATATAGCAGACAGTCTTTCGTGTCCGCCCGGCAGGGATCGAACCTGCGACCGTCTCCTTAAAAGGGAGCTGCTCTACCGACTGAGCTACGGGCGGATGAATGCGCGCACTATAACATCACGGCGTTTCTTCTGCGAGAGTTGTTAGAGCGGCAGGTCAAAGGCAAACGCGCCGGCACCCAATACCACCAAAGAGACGCATACTACAAGCAAGAGAAACGCGGTACTTCTCGGGAATGACGCAGTAATCGGCGCAAGAAGCCGACGGGGGAGTATGAGCAATTTCAGAGTCATCAAGATTCCAAATAGCGCGACGACTTGCGTCCAAAATCCCACAATAAGCATTCCGGCAAGCACGGCCGATATAAAAGAGACAATCAGCATCGCCCAAGAGGGCATGAGTCCGACAACAGGGTACGAAATGCGCGAAAACTCATCCCGTTTTATTGCCACAAGATAGGCGAGATACAAAAAATACACCCCGACAGCTATTCGTAAGAGAGTTACCCCAATACCTGAAAGAAAAAGCAGTTGTGGAAACACAGATAACATGCGCGTAGTATATCAGACATGAGGCGGGCCGTTTTTCTCCATAATGTGCGGAGCGCTCATAATGTCGGCTCCATATTTCGCACTGCCGATGCTGCCGGTGTCTCGCACCTATACCTGACTGGCTATACGCCGCGTCCGGTGGATGGGTTCGGACGAATCAACAAAAATATCGCAAAAACCGCGCTTGGTGCGGAGTCTGTGGTGCCTTGGGAATATGCCAAACACCCAGCACCGCTACTCGCGCGCCTGAAGGCAGAAGGGTGGACGATCGTTGGTATTGAACAAGACAAACGGGCAGTGCCGTACCGCATATTCATCCAGTCGGGGCCGTGCGTGTTTGTACTTGGCAATGAAGTGCGCGGGCTTTCGGCGCAGATGCGGGCCTTGTGCGATGCGCTTGTTGAGATTCCCATGCACGGGAGCAAGGAGTCGCTCAACGTGTCCGTGGCCGCGGGGATTATTCTTTTCCACACCGCTCAATAGGAGAGTGTGTCTACGACACCGCCGCGTGCATCAAGCAGACGAATGGTGTCGTGTTCGTCGTGCCATATCTGCAGGCGAGAACCAAGATAGATGCGCCACGCATATCCATCAAACGACGATGTGCCCGGTGTGCCACCAGAGACTATGTATGCGGAAGATCCGGGGGAGAGGGAGTATTGCACAGGAGCGACAGGCACTCGCACGCCCGAGAACGCGCTTTGCAGAGACCACCCAGAGAGATCTTTGGGCCCAGGCAGATTTGAGTCGGCATCAATCTGTACATATTCGTACGTCGGATCGCTTGTTTGCGGACCAGAAGGGTCTTGTGTGAGGTGAACACTGCCCTGTTGAGAAACTGGTGCATCTGACGAGGTGTCTTCCGTGGGTACTCCAGGAAGGGGTGCGGCGTAATCGCCAAGGCTCTCTGGCTGCCACGGAAGTTTGAACGTTGCCTGCTGTTCTCCATCAGTGCCAAAAATAAGATCAATAGGGTTTGGTATTGGGTTCGTATCACCGGAGAACAGCGAAGGACCACTGCGCGCAAAAAATACCACTGCAAGTGCGGCTAGAAAACAAACCAAAAGGGCAATAAGTACGGTGCGTATCATGATTTCAGTATAGCCTCTTTTGCGGAGTATCCGGCGGCGTGGAGTTCTTCTTTTGCCACTCGGGCGTCGCTCCATGGTACCGAGGTGCCGCGCGGCCCGCAGATAGAAGGATCAGTGCCCTTGCCGGTGATGACCACCGCGCTCCCTTCTTTCGCAATCGCGATAGCGCGGGCGATTGCCGCGCGGCGATCCAGTACAACTTCAGGCTTTGTCTGCATGCCTGCGGCAATTTCATCCACAATGTCCTGTGGTTGCTCATCGTACGGATCTTCGTTGGTGAGGATGACATGGTCGCACATTTCTCCTGCGATACGGCCCATGACAGGGCGTTTCCATCTGTCGCGGCCGCCACCGGTGGAGCCAAGTACGCAAATCTTTTTGTACGCTCCGTAGGCGGCATAGATGGCCTTGAGAGAATCCGGCGTGTGGGCGTAGTCAACGACCACAGGAAAGGCTTGCCCCGCTTCAACGCGCTCGCCGCGCCCTGGAATGTACGAGAGGTTTTCAAGAGCGGTGCGGATGACTTCTCGCGGAATGCCGATGGTGCGCATGAGCGTGGCGGCGGCGAGCGCGTTGCGCAGAGAAAATTCACCAGGCAGGTGAACGCGCATCTCCGTGCCTTCAAAGGTAAACGAACCGCCGTGGTCATCGGCGTGCCACGGCTCTACCTGCGCGAGCGAGAAGGGAAGCGCATGTTCCACGGGCAATGCAAGATACCTTGCACCCTGCGCGTCGTCGGCATTTGCCACGACGACGCGCGGTCTCTTGGGCGAGCGCACCAGTTGTAATCCTATAGAAAACTTTGCATCAGCATACGCTTCAAGCGACCCGTGCGATTCAATGTGCTCCGGCGAGAGGTTGGTAAACACCAGCGCATCAAGCGCGATGAAACGGTGCCTGTGCTGGCGCGCTCCTTCCGATGTCATTTCCATAATGACGGTGTCGCATCCGTCATAGAGCGCTTCGCTAAGAAAACGCTGTAGGTAAAACCTGCCTGGCATAGACATGCGCATGGTGTTCGCGCTGCTCTTTTCTCCGATTTTGATGCGTATGGTGCTTATGAGTGCGGTCTTTCGTCCGTTTGCTTCGGCGATAGCGTTGATGATTTCAACAGTGCTTGATTTGCCTTTAGTGCCGGTAACGCCGATTACGGTAAGTTTTCGCGAAGGAAACCCATACGCAAATGCGCCGAGAAATGCGAGTGAGAAATGGTATGTAGAAAACAGGCGCGCCAGTATTGGAGCCGGTAGGATAGAGCGAAGGATTTGTTTGAGTGTACGCATATAGACCTATGATGATGAGCCAAGAAGTTTGAGCGCCTCGCGCAGGCGGGCGCTTCCACCTTCCACGGTACGAGGAACCTTTCGCAACACATCTCGTGCCTCGGCCGTGGAGTATCCGAGACTCCGCATTGCCTCAAGAGCCTCTTCATCGCCGCGAAGTATGGTTGGTGTTTCTTTCCCAAGCGTACCTAACTTATCTTTCAATTCAAACACGATTTTTTCTGCAGTCTTTTTACCGATGCCGGAGACGGTGGTGAGATACCCGGCGTTGCTGGATGCGATCGCGGACCGGAGGGTTTCTATAGAAGCAATGTCCATAATCGCGAGCGCCGACTTTGGGCCGATGCCGGAGACAGAAAGAAGAAGTTCAAAAAAGGTCAGCTCTGACTCCGTCTGAAAGCCATATAAATCAAGCGCGTCTTCACGCACCGCAAGATGTGTGAAGATCTCTGCGCGCACACCGGGGCGCAGTAGTGAGAGCGCCTCTTTAGTAACCGCCACTTTGTAGCCAATACCGCCGGTGAGTATAAGGACAGACCCGGCAGTGGCCGATTTCACCTCTCCCTCAAGAAATCCGATCATACGACTATCATAGCCTACGGAATGGTTGCGCGCGCGGCGTGTTTCGGGTAGGATGCGAGCCACTATGGCAAATACAAGTTCGGCCAAGAAAGCGGACCGCGTGTCAAAGCGCCGGCACGTGTTTAACGTGCGCCGCGCGCGCGCCATGCGCTCAACCCTCAAAGAGGTGAAAGGCGCGATCTCCGCCAAGCGCACAGAAGAGGCGACGGCATTTTTGCCGAAGTTTTACCAGGCGGTAGACAAGGCCGCCAAGCGAGGCATTATCAAAAAGAATGCCGCCGCCCGCATGAAGTCGCGCGTTACCAAGCGCCTGCGCCCCAGCGTATAGAACACACAGACAACCGCATACGAAACCAACCCCGTGAGAATCTCACGGGGTTGGTTCTTTTGTGCTCCCGGCAGGAATCGAACCTACATTACATCCTCCGCAAGGATGCGTCCTATCCATTGAACGACGGGAGCGTTGTTTCGGCAATGTACCACATATTTTGAAGCTTTCCACATAGTGTGTCTTGCATGGCTCGGTGTTATGCCAATGAGGGCGTATGATATGCGTATGAATATGCGCTCACGAGGCGTCACGGTAGTTGCTGGCGTCTTGCTCATTGGCTTGCTCGGTCTCGTTGCCACGGTCTTGGAGAATCAGGGCGTCTCACGCAGCGCGCAGTTGGCGCAGACTCCTGCTGCGACTCTTCCGGCAGGATTTGATGGCACTGGGCTTCCGCCCTCCGGACCCCCACAGGTTTATAGCACACCGGCTTCTGCCCCCGCCTCTGCGAATCCTAAAGGCTCCAAAACAAAAAAGTGCACACAAACAATAAAAGATCCTTTTACTGGCAAACCAAAGGAAGTTGGTCTGGAATGCTGGCCTTCAGTGAGCGCTGGTTCTGTGGATGATAAGTGCAAGCCGAGCACGTATCTTCCAGCGGGCAAGTGCAAGGTTCATTACTGTGATATTTCTGGAAAGAAATGTGGTATTGCTTCGCAGGATACTCTCCCGGATAGTGTTACTGCACCGGCCGGGACCAAGTATGAAAATTCTTGGTCTTGGGAATCAGGTGCAAAACCACTCCCGTATCTCAATGAATATCAGCAGTACCTACAAGCCCAGTACTCAGGCTTTGGTTCCATAACCGCCGGCTCATGGGGCGGAACTGGCACATTTGGCGACAACCCCACCTCTAATGGATGGCAGGACACGGTAAGCACGGCTCCCGGCCAACCGGACGCACAATATATTCCAACAATAGACGATAATCCAACACTACGCTCGCTTGAGGCTTTAGCCGATAAACAGAATCTTGGCGCTGACATCCAGAAAAAACTTGATACTCTTTTGCCCACTAATACAGATATGGCCGCTTGGTATCCACCAGGATATGATCCGACAGGGACTGAAAAAGCCGACATTGCTTCTACCAAAGATAAATTGGAGGAACTCAAAAAAGAATGTTCCGTCGGATATTACTGTTATGTAGATACAGCAACTGCTGACAGTCTTGGTGTGAAATGTGGCGGAGATGACAACGGAAAATGTGTTACAACCCTTGGAAATATTGAGAATAGGCAGATGGAACTACAGCGCCAAGAGGATGCCAAGAAAAATGAGGCCGACATGGCAAACGGATGGTATCCACCAGGATATGATCCAACAAAGACTGAAAAACCAACCACAGAAAAGCCAAAAGATCCAAATGACCCCGGCATGGCCGCTTGGTATCCACCAGGATATGATCCAACAAAGACTGAAAAACCAACCACAGATAAACCAAGAGATCCACCAAACAATCCAAATGACCCGAACACAAGAAATCGTAACGACAACAACCAAGGCGGCCCGCCGAATGGTCAACAGCAGGGAAGTGGTAGCGGTCTCGGCAACATGTTAGGCAGTATGCTCAGCGGCTTGACCAAAGCGCTTGGTGGCAGTGGCAATAATTGCGGGACTAGCGGCCAGCAACAGCAACAACAGCAGCAACAGGCGTACACGTATCAGACTCAAATCACCTATGTACAAGATGCATACGGACAGATGATTCCAATCCAACAGCAAGTGCCCGTGGCGGTACAGCAACCCGCATCTTCACAGCAATGTCCGCCACAGTCTAATTCCGGCACCAATGCCAATCAGTGTTCACCTTCGTACTTCTGTCAGGGCAACAATCTCATGTATCGCACCAACACCTGTGCGAATCAAATGGTGCAAACATGTCAGTATGGATGCTCCGGAGTTTCTTGTATCCCGCAAGGGGGGACAGGGGGAAACAACAGCGCGCAGATTTCCTGCTCGCCGTCCACCGCTGATCCTGGTTCCATCATTGCCATCTCGTTTGCGTGCACCAACAATGCCACATCTACAGCGGTTGGGTTTGACACCGGTGGCGCATCGTCCGGCTCTGCCCAGGCAGTAACGGCGACATCAAGCACCGCCTCCAATGCGACATACACGCTTTCGTGCACCGCAGGCGGCGTAACACAGTCGTCTTCGTGCACCGTAACGCTCAACCGCCCAAACATCATGGTTGCCGCAACGCCGAAGAACGTCCAGTCGGGCGGTATCGCTTCCATTGGGTGGGTATCCACTGGCATGAGTTCCTGTGGTATCTCAAGCGCAGACTTGCCAGACTTCACCGTCGCCAACAAAGACATCAC
The DNA here is from genome assembly GCA_965659025.1 of Minisyncoccia bacterium. Classification (GTDB taxonomy): domain Bacteria; phylum Patescibacteriota; class Minisyncoccia; order Phycocordibacterales; family UBA2100; genus CBFHTW01. The sequence continues at coordinate 6,430 of CBFHTW010000011.1, read as the reverse complement.
TTCCGTGAGCGGCCTGGCAACGACGACGGCACTCTACGCCACATCCACGATAGACATATCCTGCACGATCCTCGGCGGAGGAACACGCACCGCGTCGGTTACGATCGGGGTGGATCAATAGCAAGCGCTAAAACCCAAAGAACTCAAAGAGTTTGTGTGAAAAAGGTTCTCGCATCGGGGTTTCCTGAATGTGGGGCCGGAGCGCGGTGCGCACCTCGTCTGCAGAAAAATCATCAACGGGGATGACGAGATTGGGGGAGAGAGGTTTTGTGGTGTCTATGAGAAGCAGTGCCCCTGTGTCTTGTTCCTCTACCCAAAAAGAAAGGCATTCCTTGTATGTGTGCAAAGTCTCTCCGGTGCGCACGCCGTCTTTTGATATTTCAAACACAACGCGGCGCGGTGGTTTTTGGGCGAGCAGTCCCATGGTGACGGCGGCAAGTGTGATGAGGATGGCGAAGAGCACATCCCCAAGCAATATGGCAGTGATTGACGTGGCCACGGCGATGACACCGAGTGCCCAGTACCAATCACTTCCATGCTCAACGTGCCGATGTTCGTCGGCTTCCCACTGCAATATTTCAGAGGACGCTTCCGGCATCGCTCTATTGTATCAGCTAATTATTGCGGCTAGCGAGGAGCGAAGTGGGAGCTTGCTCACATTTCGTCCGAGCGAAGACGCAAAAAAGGTTCAATACCGAGTAGCAAGCTACGCGAGTGCGTGAGTGAAGCAAACCCCGACAATGCCTCTAGGCTTGCACCGAGGAACCTTTATTGTGTGACAGTGTTATCGCAACCTTCGCTGTATCCTTTGACAGTGCTTGTCTCAAGACAAAACTCAATCGTGTACGAAGTTCCCGCCGCGTTGGAAATGTATCCATACTTGTACGGATCGGTTGGGTATAGCGGATCTTGAGGCATGGACGTAAACACACCCGCGTTGATAAGCGCGGTGGAAACTGCATCAGCGCCAGTTAAAGTCGTTGTTGCAGCGGAGATGGGATAATTGTTTGCCGAACTAGAGTACAAGGCGAGCGCCTTTTGCATGGAGTTAATGTCGCTAATACGACGCGCGTCGCGGCCGCGAGACTGTACACTGCCGAGTGATGCGATAACGATAGAAGCAAGGATGCCGATGATGGCGATCACGACGAGTAATTCAATGAGCGTAAAGCCCGAGGTAACGCGATGTTTCATATGGGCCCATTGTATGGGTAGTGGCCCATGTATTCAATACCACCGCTGTGTACAGCCTGTGGTGTCAATGTTGGGCTTCGTTTCAAGGCGTGCTCGTGGTACAACGAATGCCTAGGGAGGGGTGGCAGAGTGGTCTATCGCACCTGTCTTGAAAACAGGAGTACCGCAAGGTACCGTGAGTTCGAATCTCACCCCCTCCGCCATGAGATATATAGGCATTGACTATGGTGCCAAGCGCATTGGCGTGGCGCTTTCTGACGCAAGTGGGAAGTTCGCTTTTCCAGAGTGTTCCATACAAAACAACGCCGCGGCCGCCGCCACACTCGCCACTCTTATCGCTCAAAAAGGTATTGAAGCAATCGTTGTCGGGGATGCACGCGGTTCCTCTGGTGTGGAAAACTCCGTTACAAAAGAAGCGGAACACTTTGCACATACGATAGCAAAACGCACGGGTGTGTCGCTCCATTTTGGTAAAGAACTTTTTTCTTCCATAGAAGCTTCTCGCTACGCGCCGGCACACGATGAACATAATGATGCAGCCGCCGCCGCGATTATCCTGCAACGCTTTTTGGACGCCTCGGTAAAGTGAGGATACGATGTACCTATGGACGAACAAAAACCAGAAATAGCATACGAAGACTTTTCAAAACTGGATATCCGTATAGGCACGGTCGTTGCCGCAGAGCTCGTTCCGGAGACTGACAAACTTCTCAAATGCACCGTGGACTTTGGGGAATTTGGCGTACGTACTATTGTTTCTGGTATCGCGCAATGGCGCGCTCCAGAGGTCTTGGTGGGCACACAGCTTCCGTATATTGTGAATCTCGCTCCACGAAAACTTCGCGGTGTTGTAAGCGAGGGCATGCTCCTTGCTCCTGGGATGGGGGAGGATGGCGTGGCGCTGTTGCATCCGGATACCTCTGTTCCCAACGGTTCGCGTGTGAAGTAGATATATTTTTGGTGCGTCATTCACACCATATCCATTCAGCTTTTGTTGGTGTGGGAGTATACTTTGTATCATGGAGCTCTTTCCGCAGAGCATGTCTCGTGTGTCATCTGCAACACATGCTTTTTTTGAACGCGCGTTCCCGCCGCCCGCGTTGTTTGTACCCCCGACTATCGGCGTGGATGTCTCTGATGCATCTATAAAATGGATTGGTTTATCACGAGGAATTTCGGATTACCGGGTGGGGGCGTACGGTATGAATGGCGTGCCGCGCGGGGTTATAGAGCACGGCGTTATTCGTGACCACCGAGCACTTACAGAAGTACTGCGCACGATACGCGACACCGTTTCGCCTATTGTTCATGCGCACGCCGCTCTTCCAGAAGAGACGGGATACGTATTTAGCATGAGCGTACCTTCCGGTGTTGATAGAGAGGAAATCATGCACCGGATTGAATTTGAACTTGAAGATCATGTACCCATGCCGGCGTCATCAGCGGTGTATGATTTTGACGCACTGCGAGTTGCTCAAGATGGGGTGGCAGTGGAGATCGCCGTTACAGTGTTCCCCAAAGATATCCCGGAGAGCTACGCTTCGGTATTTGCATTAGCAGGGTTTGAGCTTTTGTCTCTGGAGATTGAGTCTCGCTCTATAGGGCGCGCGATTACTCCAAAGGGTGATCAGTCTACCGTATTGGCGGTGGATTTTGGGCGCGATCGCTCCGGGCTTTCTATCTTACAAAGCGGCGTTCCTGTTTTTACTTCCACTGTTGACGTGGGAGGGGAGACGGCCACGCGCTCTTTGATGGAACAACTTTCCATGAACGAGGCCGAGGCCACGGCGTTTAAAAATGAAGAGGGAATATTCTCTAAAAATCAGAAGGGCGCGGAAGCGGTGCTTGGCGCGGTGTCTACTCTTGCGGATGAGGTGGATCGCATCCGGCGATACTGGGATGCCCGTCGTGTCGACAACAAAGAATGTTCCGACACCATTGCGCGTATTGCACTGGTGGGTGGCGCGTCCAATTTGCATGGCCTTGCGGAGTATCTCTCCGGCAAGGCGCGCACCGAGGCGGTAACGCCAAATGTGTGGCAACACGTGTGCTCGTTTGATTCATACACCCCACCGATTGATAAGCGAAATTCTTTTGGCTACACAACCGCCATCGGGCTCGCACTTAGAGACATACTATGAGCAACTTTCTTCCAAATGAAGCAGAGCGCCGCGTGGCACAAGCACACCTCTCTCGTGTGGTCTCAGGTGGGGGATTGGTCATGATTGCGTGTGCGATCGCCGCGGCGATCGCACTTGTGCCCGCGTACATATCGCTTCGCGCCGAAAAGGAGGCGCTCTCTCGGCAAAAAGAAGTGTTTGCGCAAGGACTGCAAACAGCACAAGACAATCCAAACAAAACACACATACTGCGCACGCAGGCGATCCTTGGGAGTCTCAAGAGTATTACCAGCAGTGGTCGCGTCGCCGAGGCGCTTCAGAATGTTGTTGAAATATTGCCAGAGGACGTGGCGTTTAATCATGTTACCTACGACGCAGGAAGCGGCCTCCTTGTGCTTTCAGGAGAAACACAACACCGCGAACATCTTGCGGCATACCGAGAATCACTTCGCCGCACACTCGCGGGCAGTGAAGTAACCATCCCTCTTGATGAGCTCGCTGGTATGGGCCGTGGCGTTTTTACCATTACCATTACCGGAATCCGATAAACAGCATATGAAGCGCCTCACTATCACTATGCCACTTGCCATCGGGATTCTTCTTCTGGCGTTTCTATCATGGACTGGTATTGGATTTTTTGTCAAAAAATTATATGCAGAACGTGTGGCATACGGAAATACGCAGCGTGACATTGAGACACTGCAGGCACAGGCGCTCGCGGCGACCCGTTCACGTGCTCTTTTGAGAAACACCATTGCAGAGAGGCAAGCATTGGAGGCGCTTGTCCCAAGCGACATGGTTGGAAGCATTAATCGCGTGGTTTCTCTTGCGGGTGCATCCGGAGTAACGCTTTCTGTGGAGAACGCCGCCGAGGACGCTTCTGTAAAGGCTCCTTTGCAGGCCGCGCGCATTGGGGTGCAGGGCAGTGGTTCGTTTGAGAACATACTGCGCACCATTGCGCTTTTGGAGGCGATACCATCCTCAGCGGCACTGCAAAATTTCACGCTTGAATACGGAACAGGCGGCACGCAAAAGTATCCATGGCATCTCTCTGCCCAGATTGCTGTGTTCTCGTTTGCAGATTCAAGCACCACGACGGCCACTACCACCACACCATGAGTATGATCAACGCACATAATCCACTCACTGGTATTCGTTTGTGTCGAAGAGAACCAGAATGCATGCACGCATTGTTGCGTTCGGTGTGGTGGGCGTTTCTCATCGTCACGCCGCTGTGTTTGGCTACAGTGAGTATGTTTGGGTGGTGGTGTGCTTCCATTTCTAGTTCGGATGCGTCCGTACAGACTATAGCTAGTGCTCCTGAAAACAAGATTGTGATTGATCTGCGCACCGTGCTTGCAGGTATGAAGACGCGAACCGAGCATTACAACGCATCGCTCGCCAAGCCGCTTACTGTGCGCGATCCCGCACCGACTCCGGCGCGCGTTGGCAATCCTTCGGGAAAGACGATCTCACCAAAGAGCGGGGATGGGTTGCAGGTACCCGTTCCATCGTTGTAGATTGGATTTTTGGGATAGGTTCAAAAAAGTCTGAATATACGCTATTCTTACGTTGATCCTCGTTTGCCCCTGTAGCTCAATGGATAGAGCAGGACTCTTCTAAGGTCTTGATGTAGGTTCGATTCCTACCGGGGGCACAAACTATAAACGATAGACATATGTATTTAGGTGGCGCGCATATCGTGTATTTGTGGTATGAATATCATATTGCGCGCTTAGCTCCGGTGGATGATGCGGTGTACTCACCATAAGCACGCAGAGTTCTGTAAGTGGTGGTACTGCGCGCTTAGCTCAGTGGTAGAGCAACGCTTTTACACAGCGAAGGTCAGGGGTTCGAATCCCTTAGCGCGCACATGGAGGTAACAGAATTGCACTGCATAATCTCCGGTCGGGTGCAGTTGGTGATGTTTCGTGATTTTGTTACGAGAAAGGCGCGACGTCTCAAGCTTGTTGGGTGTGTGCAAAACAAAGACGACGGCACCGTGGAAGTGGTAGCACAAGGGCCTCGTGAACATTTGGAGACATTGTTGGCGCTTGTGCGACGCGGACCAATTCTCGCTCATGTATCAGGTGTCGCACACGAGTGGAGACATCCGACGCAGAGTTTTGACTCGTTCCAACTCATCCGCTAGGGTATTGGGATGTCTGACATACAGTGCATTGGTCTTATTCTTGATGGTAATCGTCGGTGGGCCAAGGAAAGAGGACTCCCGTCGCTTCAAGGTCACAAACAGGGTCTTGAAACTCTGGTACAGGCGGTAAGGTGGATTCGCGATCGCGGCATCAAGCACGCAGTGGCCTATGTATTTTCCACAGAAAATTGGAATCGTTCAGAAGAAGAGGTCTCATACCTTATGCGGCTTTTGCAAGATGCCGCAACACATGAATTACAAGCCCTCTCAAAAGACGGGGTACGCATCCGGTGCATTGGTGACAGAACACGCCTTTCGGAGAGTGTGCGCTCTGCCGTGGAGCGGATTGAGAGTGAAAGTGCCGCAAACACTGCAATAACGCTGTGGCTGTGTCTTTCGTATGGTGGTCGGGCGGAGATCGCCGCGGCCGCACACGCGGCCGCGGCACATGGCGGCTCAATAACAGAAGCTTCACTGCATGCCGCCTTTTGGAGTGCAGAGATGCCCGATCCCGACATCATTATTCGTACAGGAGGGGAGAGACGCCTTTCCAATTTCCTCTTGTGGCAGGCGGCGTATTCAGAGTTCTTCTTTGTAGATGCATACTGGCCGGATTTCAGTGAGAAGACTCTGGACGGCATTCTCGCAGAATACGCCACACGAGAACGCCGCCACGGGAAATAACATCCCGTACAGCATATTGCGGCCTGTGGCACCTCGTGCTACAGTGGCGGCCACATATGTCGCAGAAAAACGTCATAACCATCTCGCCGGTAGACATCGCCGCACGGCGCGCTTTGGACATCCGCCCAGGTGACACCGTGCGCGTGCACCAGAAAATTGAAGAAAAGGGAAAGACTCGCATCCAGGTGTTTGAAGGGCTGGTGCTCGCGCGCAAACATCACACCGAGCCTGGTGCCACTTTTACCGTGCGCAAGGTAACAAGCGGGGTGGGCGTTGAACG
>CBFHTW010000010.1:0-14137 GCA_965659025.1 Minisyncoccia bacterium | reverse complement strand
CGTGGCGAGGTGCATGCCGGATCGCATAAGCCAATGATTTCAAAGAAACTTTTTGACCAAATTCAAGAGGCGCGTATTACGAATGGTAAACCCCGCAAAAAGCGAGGACCAAAGAATTTTCAGTTTTTAGGTTTTGCTACTTGTGGGGTATGTGGATATGCCATTACCGCCGAGCGACACATAAAGAAAAGTGGTTTGAAATTTATTTACTATCGTTGCACCCACAAGAGCAAAACTATTTCGTGTACTGAAAATCGCTTTTTGCGGGAAGAAGTGCTAACCGAGCAAGTGAAAAATCTTTGTCAAAAAGTTTCTTTGCCCGACGAATGGCGGGAAAAATATCTTGCTCGCCTTGAAAGCGAGCAATCGGAATCCCGCCATTCGTCTGACCTTTTCGCTCAAAATCTCCGCGATAATATTTCCGCCATTAAAATACGGCTGGAACGGCTAACAGACGCATATTTAGCCGAGGCGTTGGAACTTAGCGAGTATCAAGAGAAAAAGAATATTTTAATGGCGGAAAAGAAAACAATTGAGGAGAAATTATCGGATTTTGAGCGAAAAGGTAATCATTGGCTCGAACTCATGCGAAACTGGATTATTGAAGCCAACCAAGCCGAAAATCTCTCTGAACAAGAAAATCTTTCGGGGATGAAAGATTTTCTTGTTTCCATCGGCTCGAACCGCCGACTTTCGGCGGGAATCCTTTTGGCGGAATTCAAAACCCCTTGGAATTTCTTGGCGGAAATGCCAGCCCAAGCCCGCGCCAAAGGCGCGGGCGCGGTCAATTCTGATGCAAATCAATTTTGGTGGACCTTGGGGGAATCGAACCCCCGCCTCCGCAATGCGAATGCGGCGTTTTACCACTGAACTAAAGGCCCGTGTGGACACAGGATATACTAATGCACGCCTCCATGCCAGCAATTGCGAGTCCCCCCGGCAGGAACCCTGCTCGGTAATCCGTCTGACGACGGATTCCTCACAGCCGGCCCTCGCGGCGCTCGCCTTTGCTTCGCAAAACTCGCGCATCGCTCCGGGCTTCGATTCCCGCACGCGCCGCGCGCAGGCGCGGCGCTCGGGTGGCCTTGCGTTGCAAGTCCCCCCGGCAGGAATCGAACCCGCGTTACGAGCTCCGGAAGCTCGCGTCCTATCCACTGAACGACAGGGGGTCGTTTCCAGATGAGTATAACAGGTAGCCCGGTTTACACTGAGCGGACAAAGTGGGGCGAAGTGCGATGTTATTCTTCAGTCTGCTCCAATATGATTCTTTCACTAAAGCCGCCGCGTTCCTCAAGTTTCTTTTTGCGGATTTCTTCAATCCTCTCTTTGGAGAAACCTTTCGCCGAGATAATAGCATTGAGCACTTCCAGTATGTCCGCAATTTCTTCTTCGTTCACATCTTTTGCAAACTCTTCCATTTCCTCTTTCAACTTGGCTACAAGCTGACCAAAATACTCTTCGCCCTCAACTATACGCGTTACTGATTTGATACCTTTAGCATCCAGCACTTGCGGTATTTTATCGCGTACCAACTTGTCATATTTTGTAATCTTTTCCATACAAGTCTCAATATCAATTAGCGCTTGCACTACGAAGCTTCAGCGAAGTAGTGGACCATACCGGATTCGAACCGGTCGCCTCTTCCATGCCATGGAAGCGCTCTACCAAATGAGCTAATGGCCCGTGCCAGTACGATAGCAAAAACTACACAAAACAGAAAGCACCCATGTATTTCGTTCGGTCTACACAGACAAGGAATTGCACCACCTCCGCAAAGTCGGGCTGCCGGGAATCCCTGCCTGCGCAGACAGGCCTGCCTGCCGGTAGGCAGGGAACCTGGTCTACACAGGCAAGGGGTCGCACCCCCGCAAAGTCGGGCTGCCGGGAATTGAACCCGGTCTACATCCACCCCATGGATGCGTACTACCGGTATACTACAGCCCGACTTTGCGCACAACATGTGTTACCTGTTGTGCTTGCCCGTCACATGATACACCGTATCGTGTGACCCCGACACGGGACGCGTACTACCCATACACAATTAAGCTCACTGTCGGGCTGCTGGGAATCGAACCCAGTCTACACGCACCCGAAGCGTGCGTACTACCGGTATACGACAGCCCGACACTAAGCTCAAACGCCGTACGAGCATGCTACCAAAGAAGCGCCATGTGCGCGAGCACTTGCGGACACCATTACATAACGATATATTGGTATGAGTCAAACAACAGAGGACAGAGGAGGTGTTGTCAATGAATCCGATCTTTCTTACCCTCGTGGTAATGGTCATTGCCACGGGATGGCCGGTGCTCGTGGTGTGGAATGAATGGAAAAAATTCCATGCCAAGATACCGAACGATCTCGGGTGGGCCATACGCATCGCGCCCGTGGCGTTTATCGCCGAGGCCGTGGTCGGATGGAGCGTTATTTCGTACTTCTACTTCGCAAGCTCTCCGGCGTCATTGATGATGGCGCTCTTTGCCTTCCTGGTCTACGCCGTATGTTCCATCGCGGTGCTACTCATCTGGGCTTTTGGTATAGGGTTCCAAGAGTTTGAAGAGGCGCGCGACGAGGAATATTACGCCTAGAGCGCAAACAATACTGCCGCGCGTCCCTCCGGGACGCGCGGCTTACTTTTGAGCAATTCCCCATCAAGGTTAAACCTTGATGGGGAAACCTTAATGGAAAACCTTGCTGGAAAGAGTGCCAAATGTATCTGAACCTATTCAATGTGGTAGACCCGTACAGCAGGTTGACACTCACGGTAATATGTAATACAGTAGTAGGCGGCAATCAACCGGCTCTTTGACGTTCAGAGAGCCCTCACTTGGGAGAGCAAAATGACGCTAAACGAACATCTTTGGTACGTGCGTCTGTTCTTCTGGAGCGCGTCCATTTGCGACGAGTTCACGGAAGGCAACATGAAATGGCGGGCCCGCGAACGCGGGACAAATCTCTGCCAGTTTCTGCGGGTGATCATGGTCTATATGCCAGCGATCTTGTTGTTGCACATCGCGCTTTACGGAAGCGCGATCGTTGCGATTACCGCCATGCCGATCTATCTCATAGGCATGGTCTGGTACTTCGCAGTCGTTGGTGCAATCGTGCTCATCGTCGGCATCGTCCACGCCATCAAGTGGTACCGGCGTATGCGACTTCGCAGAGCAGCACGAAACGAAGCACGAGCTCAAGCCAGGCCTGCGCCTGTTGCGACACCGCAACCGGCGACAAGCCCCGGCTTCGGATCGATCGTCTGGCAATGGCTTGCTGCGCAGAAGCAGCGTGTCTGTCCCGTCATCAACTTCAACGTGAAGGAGCAAGCGTCATGATCAAGAACGGCATCATTCCATGGGTGGTGGTGCTCATCTTCGGCGTCGTCGTTGGTGCCGTCATCGGCATCGAGTTCGGTGTGTCATACGCCATACAAGACTCAATGAAGGTAGCGGATAACGCGACTTGCACTCCGAAGCAGCTCAAAAGCGTGTGGTATTCCAACGTCTATTTGACGATGGACTGCAACGGCACCGAGTACTGGTCGCTCGATAAGGCGACGATCATGGCTTGGGGCAACGAGCGCAAGATCCCTGCCTGCGCACTCTTCAAAACAGGGCGTGCAAGGTGCGTCGAGCAGTCGCAAAGCTGATCCCGCAAAGACTTCCCAAAAAGCCCCGGACTTCGGTCTGGGGCTTTTTTCTTTACTCCACCAAAGTTGCATACGAGCACTACGCGAGTGAGTAGATCCGAAAATGCTTTTTGTGCACCCTAAAGGATTCGAACCTTTGACCTTTCGCGTGTGAAGCGAACGCTCTAACCAACTGAGCTAAGGGTGCGGTGTGCCAAGATTATGGCGCAAAACACACCGCCACACAATGACACCTCTAGAAAGAAAAGGGACGCGCTAACGTTCCAAAATCCATCATGCGGATAACGGTGTCCGCTCATGGTGCTATGCCACTCCGACTACTTTGTATTTCTGTGGGCCCTTTGGAGTATCAAATGAAAACACGTCCCCTTTTTTCTTACCCATGAGCGCCCCGCCCAGCGGCGAAAGGTGCGAAATCTTCTGCTCTTGCATGTTTGCCTCGGCACTGCCGACGATCTCGTACGTGTGCTCGTCCTTCTCCCCCACCTTCTGAATCGTTACCGACATGCCGAGCGAGACGATGCTCCCCTTCGCGTGTTCAATAATCCGCGCGTGAGCAAGCGTCTCTTCAATAGTGCGGATGCGATCTTCTGTGGCCGCCTGCAAGTTGCGCGCCTCTTGGTATTCTGCATTTTCAGAAAGATCGCCAAGGCCGCGGGCATATTCCAACTGCTCGGCAATCTCACGGCGACGCACAGTCTTCAAGTGCTCAAGCTCTTTGGTGAGCTCGTCAAATTTTTCCTGGCTTAAGTAATTGGTGTCGTCTGTCATACGGGCGGCACATCTATGGACCCGCATTATACACGGCCTGGCAAAAGCAACAAGCAAACCCACCTGTGACTATTGCAGTGTGATTTCTGCCAAGCCTGCATATTGCGGCTTATTCACCGCAAGCCACTCAAAAAACGGCCGTATTCCTGGTGCCGCGCCGGAGAGCGTCCCCGCCGGAGCATGCTCCAACACGGCGGCAAAGGCATACCGCGGGTGCTCGGCAGGCCAAAAGCCGACCACCCATGAGTTCATCCATTGGTTTTTAGAACCGAGCTGGGCGGTACCTGTCTTTCCGGCTATGTGGATCTCTGTCATAGAGAGCGCCCGCGCCGTCGCATCCGAGCGCGTGGAAGTCACGGCCATGCGCATACCCTCGCGCACAACTTGAAAATCTTCTTCTTGTATCGGCACACGAATAGACGAGGGCGTACTGCTCGCAATGACCTGTGGTGTATACAAAAGCCCGCCGTTGGCGATCGCGGCAACATAACGCACTGCCTGCAGAGGCGTCATAAGAAAACCATACTGGCCGATTGCCGTGTGATATGTGTTACCGATACGCCATGGGTCATCAGCGCCGAAGACGCGCTCCTTCCACTCGGGTGTTGGGATAACGCCGCCTTGCTCACCGGAGAGCGCAATACCCGTGGCAGTGCCAAGTCCGAAGAGCTTTGCGTACGAATCAATTCTGCGAATGCCCAAACCTTCCTGCGCGCCATACCCACCGCCAATCGTGTAGAAATATTCGTCCGAGGAGACCGCTATCGCCGTACGCATGTCCACCCATCCGTGCACTTTCCAATCTCTAAAGATAGAAGGATGCGCCGGATCATATGGATTAGGTATGGAAATAAAACCAGTGGAGAGAATTTGTTTGTCGGGAGAGATAATCCCCTCGTTCAAAGCGGCGGCGGCAAAGATCGGTTTGACGATAGAGCCGGGAGTGTAGAGGCCCGCCACGGCGCGATTGAGCAGAGGCGTGCGCGCGTCGGTGGCCGCGCGCTTGATGGTCGCCGTATCGCCATCGGTAAATCCCTGGTTGTCATACTCCGGAAAACTCACAAGAGAGAGAAGCTCGCCCGTCTCCACGTCCATAATGACCGCCGCGCCCCCCTGAAATCCGGTCTCCCTCGCATGCTTGGAGAGCACCTGGTACAGCTTGCTCTGCACATCGGCATCAATGGAGAGATGCAAATCGCCACCGTCTTGCGGGGGCGTAACAATGTTGCCCCTCGTGATACTGCCACGGGCGTTTTTCTCCACAAGCTCTTCGCCGTTGATGCCGCCGAGTACCGACTCATAGGAAAGCTCCACGCCCGAGATGCCAGAATATGATTCGCGCCACCAGTTGCCGCTCTGATCGGCCTTCGGATATCGCACATAGCCAAGAATATGTGCGAAGCCCGGCAACTGCGTGTAGACGCGGCGCGCAAACGGCGTTGTCGTCGCCTCCGAAGGAATGTTCCACGCGAGCTCTGTGCCGGTGCGATCTGTTATCACCCCGCGCGCCGCGAAACGCACCACGCGGTCAAGCGAGTTTTGCCTGGATTTCTCCGCGTACACCGTGCCCTGCAGTACCTGCAACTGAAACGCTCGTCCCATATACGCCGCGGCGACGAGGCAAAACACGAGCCCAACGATCACGAGCGCTCTGCCGGAGACAGGCCGCTCCATGCGCCCCTCAAACTGCGCCGCGTCAAACGCCGGAAGATTGGAAGAATCCAAAAAGACCTCATCCGGCGCTATTTCGTGAGTGCGGCGTTTGATGCGAGCCCGGCGGTACACATGCATGCGGGTACTATACCCTAATGATCGGCATGAAGCGCGCGCGCAGCGGCTCAAAGAACCACACAATACAAAGCGATACGAGCGTGGCATACGGTATGGCCGTGCCGTGCACCGGTAGCCAAGCCATGTCCGCAAGCAAGCCCAACAAAGGCACCTCCCATGCGGCATAACGCACCGAAAGCGCCATGGCCACGATGAGAAGCAACCACCATGGACCCATGAGTATCGCGACGAGACCCGCAAGTATGGCGGCCAGACGAAAGAGCATACTACCGGGTGATGACATATACATATGAAAGTGCCTCCAAGTTTATCGGTGAACGCGCGTACACATGGATCGTCGCGCTTGAAGCGTCGGTTATCACATGCCCCACCAGCGCCACCGTGCGCGCATAGTTACTCGCCACGACCGCATCCCCTTCCTGCACGTCCACGCCGCGGGCAATATCTATTCTCGCGTTGCCGTCGCCCATGCCGAGCGCCTCTGCGTGCGCGCCACCCACAGAGACAATCACCTGCGCGCCAGGCGCAAACACTTCCGCCACAGTTGCGCGATCTTCTGTTACGGCAAGTACTTCACCAATAAGAAATCCTTCCGGAGAAACGACTGCATCCCCCTTGGCAATGCCACGCGCATGTCCCACATCTATATGAAAGGTGCCGTAGGGAGATGCTTCCGGAGCCGAGACCACCCGCGCTGAAATCCCGACAGACTGCTCTGCAAGATGCGCGAGCTTTTCAAGTATTTCCCTCTCCGGTGCCTGCGCCACGCACAGTGCTCGTTCTTCCTCCAGCGCAGAGAGGCGCGCGCGCAAGTCCGCATTTTCGCGCGCAAGCGCACTGCGAGAAGAAAAGAATCCGCTCCCTTCTACCACGCTCGTAATGTGACCAAGCCCTGCATGCGCATACGAAACGCCCCTCTGCACCAGAGAGCGCGCCGCGCCGCCCGTCACCACATCCACGCCCACCACCGCCAAGACCGCGAGAGAGACTACGAACAGCCGGCGGCGCGGCGCATTATTCCGTCGGGACCAGTTCATCGTCGTTGCGCAAAAGCGCCTCTTTATACAAATCAATATCGTTGAGAATCACGGCCGTGCCTCGCACCACCGCAGTGAGAGGATCAGAGGCGACAACCACCTTCACGCCAAGCGCTTCATACAAAAGTTCCGGCAACCCGCGAATGAGCGCCCCGCCGCCCGCCAAATGCATTCCGCGTCCCAAAATGTCGGCAAGCAATTCCGGCGGCGTCGTCTCCAAGACCTCCTTGACCGCCTCAATGAGATCGTCCATGGAATGCGCGATCGCGTTGCGCACGTCTACGTCCGTCACGGTAATCTCGCGCGGCAGTCCAGTCACCAAGTCGCGGCCGCGCGCCGCAACGCGCAAAGCTTCGCGCCCGCGCGCCATCGCCGCCGCCGCGATTTTTATCTCTTCGGCAGTCTTCTCGCCTATCAACACTTTAAATTCGTTGCGAATGTGCGCGATGATGTCGGCGTTAAAACGGTCCCCCGCAATGCGTACGTTGCGCGCATTCACGAGCCCGCCGAGCGAGATGATACCGATGTCCGAAGTGCCGCCGCCGATGTCCACAATCATAGACCCGGAGGCTCCGTGCACCGGCAGTTCAATGCCGATTGCCGCCGCCATCGGCTCTTCCACAATATGCACTTCGCGCGCGCCTGCGGCGCGCGCCGCATCCCGCACCGCGCGCACCTCCACCGAGGTAATGCCCGAAGGCACGCCCACCACCACGCGCGGCCCGAGCAGTTTGGTGTGCCCCGCCTGCGCCTTTCCTATCAGATACGAGAGCATTTCCGCCGTCACCTCAAAGTCGGAAATCACTCCGTCTACCACCGGCTGCATCGCCTTGATGTGCGCGGGCGTGCGGCCGAGCATGTCTTTTGCCTGCTGTCCCACCGCCACCACCTGCCCTGTCTTTTGATTCACCGCCACAATGGAAGGCTCGTTGATGACGATTCCCCGCCCCTTCACATACACCAGCGTGTTGGCCGTGCCCAAATCAATGCCAATGTCATTGGAGAGCCAGGAGAGCAACTTCTCTTTGTATGCACGCAGTGTTTCCATCATATAGATAGTTAGTGTCCGCCGAGATGCTCCACGATGGTACTTTCTGAAATAAACGTCGTATCGCCGCCGGAGCGCGACACCACCTCCACGCCGCCCTGCGACATCGTCTTTTCGGAAACGATGACGCGCCGCGGAATGCCGAGCAGATCCGCGTCGGCAAATTTTTCCCCCGCGCGCACGTCGCGGTCGTCATAGAGCACGTCAATGCCGTGTTCGGTCAAAAGCTCATACATGCGATCCGCTTCTGCGGCGATTTCCGCGTTGCCGCCGGTAATAGCCACCAAGTGCACCGCAAAGGGCGCTATCTCCTCCGGCCACACGATGCCCTTTTCATCGGAGAGCGCTTCCACCACCGAGCCCATCAGTCGCCCAAGCCCAATGCCGTAGCACCCCATGAGTACCGGATGTTCTTTGCCGTTTTCATCGCGGAAGGTAAGACCAAGCGGCTCCGAGAAACGCGTGCCGAGCTTAAAGATGTTGCCCACCTCTATCGTGCGCACTTCCTCCATATCGGCGCGAGAGAACCCAATCTCCGAGAGCACTTCGTCGGTGTACACCTCTTTGTTGATGCCGAGCGCCTTGTCGCGATTGAGATACACCACATCCTCTCCGGCATCGCAGAGCATCTGAAACTCGTCGCTGAATTTTGAGAACGAGCCGCCCGAGGCAAAGGTGCGAAACGTGCGCTCGCCTATGCCAGCGCGGGCAAAGATGCGCGCATACGCCACGGCCGCCTTTTCGTGAAATGCGTCAAGCTCTTCCTGCGTGCGGCAGAATGAGTACATGTCTTTCATCAAAAACTCCCTTCCGCGCAAAATACCCGACTTCGCGCGCAGTTCGCGGCGAAACTTCGTTTGTATCTGATAGATGGCCTTGGGAAAATCGCGATATGAAGAGAGGTGCTGAGCGACGATGCGTACGAGTGGCTCTTCGTGAGAATGGCCAAGCCCGAGCATCACCCCCTCGCCGAGCTCCGTCTTAAACCAATTATCCACCACCGCGTCGTCCCATCGGCCGGTCGTCTGCCAAGGCACAGGATCCTGCAGAGCGGTCATCTGCATTTCTTGTCCGCCGATTGCGTTCATCTCTTCGCGAATGATGCGCGCGATGTTGTTCAACACGCGCAGGCCAAGCGGCAAGTACGAATACACTCCGGCCATTTCCTTGTGGATAAATCCGGCGCGAATGAGCAGCTGCGCGTTCTTCGCGATCTCGTCTTTGGGCGCCTCCTTGCGCGTCTTCGTAAACAGAGCCGATTGCCGCATAGTGTGCCTATACTAGCACCCAGAGCGCACTGGTCAAAAGTCTGTGATTATGCCAGCAAATGCGCGATGTCTTGGTATGTCACTGCGAGCATGAGCCCGATCACGAGCACAAAGCCAAGCGCGTTGGTAAGCTGTTGCACCGCCGCCGGCACAGGACGCCGCGCCACCGTCTCAATCGCGAGGAAAAACAATCTCCCACCATCAAGCGCAGGAATCGGAATGAGATTGATGACCGCAAGGTTGATAGAAATAAATGCCGCAAGCGCGAGGATGTCGCCGAGGCCGTGCCGTGCCGCCTCCCCTACTACGCCCGCGAGTCCCACTGGCCCGACAATGTCGCGCAGTGCCCCTGTGCCCTCAAACGTGCGCACGATAATTTGCCAGAGACCATGCGCAACGGCGACAAACGCGTCTTTCGTCTCATACGCCGCGGCAGAAGCCGCCGCGCCAAATGAAAGCGGTTCGCTAGAGATGAGTACAAGCCCCACGCCGATGGCGGGCCTGCCCGCCGCCTCGGCAAGCACGCCGTGTGCCGGACGCACCACCACATCATGCGCGGCATCCGCGCGTTCATAGGTCACAAAAAGCTCCGAGCCGCCGCGATCTTCCACAAAAGCGAGCACTCCATCAGGGGTGAGCTCCTTCGGTGCCTTACCCGAAGCATCACGCACAGAAATAATACGATCACCTGTCTGAATGCCGGCGGCATGTGCAGAAGAGGCCGGTACCACCGAACTGGCGACAAGCGCCGCACGATGTTCCGGATCGGAATCAACTGGCCGCGGCACGCCCGCCACAAACGCGCCGGTAAACAGCGCCCACGCGACGATGACGTTCATAGACACGCCGGCTACCAGTATCGCCGCCTGCACGCCACGGGAAGCTCCCGAGAGCGAGCGGGGGGCGCGACCAGTTTCAGCATCCTCGCCGAAGAGCCGCACGAAGCCGCCAAACGGAAGCCAGTTGATGGTGTACTCCGTCTCTCCTATCGCCCCAAGACGAAAAGCCCGCGGAGGATACCCAACGCCAAATTCTTCCACGCGCACGCCAAGCACCTTCGCCACCACGAAGTGTCCAAACTCATGCACAATGATGAGCGAGACAAGTATCGCAACGACGAGTACAGCGGTAATCATGCGGCAAGCTCTTGTTCTTTCTTTTCAAACAACGCCTCCAGAGCCTCGTTGGCCGCGTCGGAGTGTTTTTGTATGTCTTCATGCATGCGGAAACGATCATCTTCGGAAATCTCTCCAGCGCGCTCGCTTTCCTGCACGCTCTTGCGCGCCTCGTCACGAGCAATGCGTACGGTCGTACGCGCCTCCTCCAACTTTTGCTTCGCCACCTTTACCAGTTGTGTACGTCGCTCGGCGGTAAGTTCGGGCACCGTCACGCGCACCCCCGCGCTGTCTGCCGTTACCCCCACACCAAGATCAGCCTGTGTTATCGCTCGCTCCACATCTTTCACCAGACCCATGTCCCACGGCGCCACGCGAATAGTACGCGCATCCTCCACCGAAACATTGGCCACTTGCTTGAGCGGCGTGAGCGAGCCGTACGCCTGCACCTTCACGCTATCCAACAGCACAGGATTGGCGCGTCCGGTGCGAATGGCACCATACTCGCGCACCAACCACTCTTTTGCGGCCTGCACTTTTTCATTAAACGCTTTGGAATCGTATGTCATGTATGAATTATAGCACCGGCACCAGAAGCGCCACCTGCTCTAGAAGCACCTTGGTCATCGCACCTTTATCCGCAAGATACGCGCGTGCGCGGTATATGGCGGCTACGCCTTCCCGAACTTCTCTCTTTTGTATGTGCGGCGCGAGCGCAGTCTCAAGTGCGCAGAGGAAACGCACAATAGTGCCTGTGTCGCGTTCGTCGTTGTCGTCTTTTTCCAAAAGGGGCGCGAGCATGTCCAACCGGCTCTTAGCCGAGGTACGCAAAAAATCACTCACGGAAATCGGCTGGCCGCTACCCACAGCATCGCGTTTTTCTAGTGCGAGTGTTTGCGTGCGCGAACGCACCGTCGACAGAAGCATCTCCGGCGCAGGGGTAATGATGCAAAACTGCGCGCCTGCGGGCGGCTCTTCAATCGTCTTCAACAGCGCGTTCTGCGCCTCGTGGGTAAGGGTCGCCGCCACTACCACAAACAACCGCCCCGAGCCGCCCGCCGAGCCGCGCATGCTTGCGCGCGCGCAGAGCGCGCGCGCATCATCCACTCCGAACGAACGATGCACGTGCACATACACATCCGCGTCGCCCTCCGTGCGCCCAAACGCGCGCAAGACCGCTGGCACATCGTCCCCGCCGCCGGAGACCAAAAACGCGTGTCCATTCATACATATCAGTATACCCCCACACCAACGCAGAAATTATGCCTGTATTGGTGTGGGGGTATATAATGCTCCCCATGAATCGTTCCAAACGCATCGCCAAGGCGGCACTTGCCGTCACCAGGTGGATCGGCTCGCCCGAATCCATCCTTTTGCACACGCTCGGCTTTTTGATGAGCGTGGTGGTCGCCGTCTCCGGCATCGCTCCGTGGGACATGGTTCTCCTCGTGCTCACTACAGTCGTCTCGTTGGAGGCCATTTATCTTTCTATCTTCATTCAGATGTCCCTCAACTACACCACCGAGTCGTTGGAAGAAGTGGAACAAAACCTTGATGAAATCCAAGAAGACGTGGAAGAAATCCAAAAAGACATTGATGAAATTCAAGAAGATGTGGGGGAAATTAGTGAAGACGTTGACGAACTCCAAGAAGACGTGGAGGAAATCAGCGAAGACGTGGAAGAGATGACCGAAGAAGAGGCCGAGGACGAACGTCGCGACGCCGAGGACAAAAAGACTCTCGCCGACATTCAATCAGACTTGCGCAAACTCATGCAGGATATAGAAAAACTGCAAAGCACCCACCAATAGACCGGCAAAAGAAAAAGAGACGCGGCGGCGCATTCCATGCGCCGCCGCTACAAAAATATCTACGCCCTGTCCTCCCTCTTCAAGGGGGCGGCGTTGCTCTTGGCCTCCTTCACCTGCCGGCGTGCGGCAATGATATCCGAGGCGACGTCCTTGATGGCAAAGACCATCGGCACTGCGCCGAGCGCGAGTAAGATACTCCATCCGCTGTACCACTGCCATGGATAGGGTCCATGCGCAGTAACCGCCCCGGAGAACTCGCCGAAGAAAAACGCCGAGACTGTCAATAAAAACGCCGACGCCACGGCGCGTGTTACGTTTTCTCCCATCGTCTCAATGATTGCACAACACTCAAAGCTCGCACAAACAACCACGCAGAACGAAAGTAAGATCGCCAACATGATTTTTCCCTGCTTTGGTAACAACGTGTCCGCCATCACCCACTGGTGAACCGCGTCGCCAGCCACCACGGCAAAATATGCGCAGACGAGCCCGACGACAATCCACGTAATCCTATTTGAAATCCTATCTGAAACCTCCATGGGTTCCTCCTATTTTTGGGTGCCCACTATTGAGCTTCCGTCAGTATAACACGCCGATGCGATATGTCAACGCTTCGCAATAATCGCCTTTTTGTAGGTATCCAAATGTTTGAGTGCCTCCCCTGTCCCCTTCACCACGCAGTACGGCGCGTCTTTGGCCAAGCGCGCTGGCACTCCCGTGCGGCGGAAGATAAGCTCCGGCAAATTGCGCAACTGTGAAGAACCGCCCGTCATGATGATGCCGTTGTCTATGATGTCGGCCGCAAGCTCCGGTGGCGTTTCCTGCAAGACGTCTTTGGTCGCCTGCACCATCGCGCGCAATTCCTTGCTGATCGCGCGCACGATTTCGTTGGTCCCCAATTCAAGTGAACGCGGCAAGCCGGTCAAATAGTCGCGTCCCTTCACCATCATCGTAAGCTCTTCTTCCATCGGCACCGCCGCGCCTATCTGTATTTTGATGTCCTCGGCCGTCTTGTCGCCTATGGCGAGGTTAGCCGTTTTTTTCAGGTGATCGGCGATGGCGTGGTCAATGCGGTTGCCCGCGCACTTTACCGAGGTAGAGGCAACGATGCCGCCAAGCGAAATCACGGCCACGTCTGTCGTGCCGCCGCCGATGTCTACCACCATGTGCCCGCGCGCTTCATAAATAGGAATGCCTGCGCCGATAGCCGCCAGTATCGGCTCCTTCACCACATAGGCAGAGCGCGCGCCTGCGCGCGTGGCCGCCTCCACCACGGCGCGACGCTCCGTAGAGGTGACCCCGGCCGGCACCGATATCATCACCTCAGGGCGAAAGATGCTCCAGCGGCCGAGCGCCTTGCGAATGAAATACCGAAGCATCGCCTCCGTCACGCGGTAGTCGGCAATCACGCCGTCTTTCATCGGGCGATACGCAATGATGGAATCCGGCGTGCGTCCGATCATTTCCTTTGCCTCATTGCCCACCGCGAGGATTTTGTTCTCCTCTTGAGAGACGGCGACGACCGACGGCTCGTTGAGCACAATGTCCTTGCCGGGCACATGCACCAATATCGTCGTGGTGCCAAGATCAATCCCTAATTTGGGCGAAAACGAAAATGCCATAGTGCGGGCATTGTAACGCGCCCAAGCAGAA
>CBFHTW010000009.1:0-15312 GCA_965659025.1 Minisyncoccia bacterium | reverse complement strand
CTGGGACAATAGTTTTTCCTGCATACCATCACAATAACAGAAAAGGGGCGCGCCCGTAGGCGCGCCCAAGTAAAAACAACTATTCCGTCATTCAGATGAAAGCGCATACTTCGTGTGCATGCCGCTCGCCGAGATGACCGCCATCATTTTGCAGTGGCGTTTCTCGTAGTAGTCGTCCTCAAGCGCCTTCTGGAATGCGTATGCGATAGCCGCCTTTGCAGTCCATCCGGCCTCCACTGTGCCACGCATCGTGCCATTGCCGCGGCAATACACCGACACGATCCATCCTTGTTGTATTGCGGCATTGCACGTGTCCTTGAGTGTGGAGCGCTTCCTGCACGTAAGACTCACCGAAAACAATGCGTCCTCCATCTCCAGCTTGTTCCACGCACTGAAGGTCTTGCCGTTGTTGTCCACGGCCATTCCGGCCCATGGCTTTCCGTCCATGCCATCGGGAACCTGCGCCTCACCGTATGCCGGAATGTTTTCGCGTACCGGAGGCATACCTTCTCCATCCAGCGAACGGATAAACGCCTCCACTTCAAACGGCTCATTACCGTCCATAGTATTCGGCAAGACCGCCGGGACATCTTTTGCAGTGAACACATGGTGTTTTCGCGAAGCTGCGGATACAGCATCATAAGACATCAAAAACAGCGTGAGTGCGCCCAAAAGTGCCGCCGCACCATACATGCGTATGTTCATCATCTTTCTCCTGTATCAAGCGGCCTGCCGTGCAGGCCTTCCACATACCACAGTGCAATAAAAAATGAGTTTACGCAAGTGGATGCAGTGGCGTGGTGAGTGCGCGCTCCGCGCGCGACACAATACGCTCCATCATCGCCACGGCCTCTACAGGATGCGCACCGCGCGCGGTCTCTTCCGAAAGCATCACTGCGTCGGCCCCCGAGAGTATCGCAAATTCCACGTCCGTCACTTCAGCGCGCGTGGGCTCCGCGTGTTCTGTCATAGAAAGGAGCATCTGCGTAGCCACGATGACCGGTTTTCCTGCCGCGTTGGCCCGCGCGATGATGTCGCGCTCAATAAACGGAATATCTTCCACGGGCACGGCAAGTCCTAAGTCGCCGCGCGCCACCATCACTGCGTCGGCCGCGGCAATGATGGACTCGCAATCACGCACCGCCTCGGCGCGCTCTATTTTTGCAATGATCGGCGTGTGCGCGCCGCGCGCGGCTATTCCCTTGCGAAGCGTTTCCACGTCGGCCGCGCCACCCACGTACGACTGCGCGACATAGTCCACCCCCTGCGCAATGCCAAACGAAAGATCCGCCACATCCTTCTCTGTCAGAATTGATTTTGATGTATCAAACGCGTGGCCGTCGTCGGTCGTCATGCGCGGTCCGGAAAGATCTTGAATGATGAGGACGCGCTTCCCTGCTTCTGCGGCACACGCGCGAACGTCCGCAATGTACTGCCCGTGCATCTCATGCGTAGTGTGTGAAAAATTGAGCCGCGCCACGTCCATGCCGGAGACTATCATCGCCGCCATTATTTCTTTTGTCCCCGACGACGGGCCGATGGTTGCGATAATCTGCGCGCGCGAGGCCATAGAGATGATTATAGCGCGGCGATGGCGGCGAGGCGTTCGTATTTGACGCGGCGTTCCTCCTTACGCGGTGCGCCGGCCTTTAGGCCAAACGTGCCAAAGGCAAACGCGAGATCGGCAATAAAATCGTCCATCGTCTCTCCACTACGGTGGCTCACAATGCAGTCAATGCCGCAGTTGCGGGCGGCGCGCATGGCAGAGAGCGTCTCCGTGAGCGTGCCTATCTGGTTGGGCTTTATGATGACAGCGCGGATGGCGCCTGCGCGCGCCGCCCGCTCCACGCGCGCGGCGTCTGTAACCGTCAGATCATCGCCCACGATGCGCACGTCGGTAGATTTCTGCAGGCGCACAAAATCATCCTGCGCGTGCTCTTCAAACGGATCTTCTATAGAGACAAACGGCATTGTGCCAAGCATTTCCTGATACCACGCCATGAGCGCATCCGCGGACACATTCGCGCTGTCAGAGAGCGCGTAAGTGCCGTCGTGATAAAAAGAAGAGGCCGCCGCATCCATCGCAAAACGCACTTTTTCCGACACACCAGTCTTTTCCACAGCGCGAAAGAGCATATCAAAAGCCGCGCGCGGTTCATGCTCGGGAATCACAAATCCCCCTTCATCCCCCATCTGCCGCAAGCCCCCTTCGCCATATGTTTCAAGCACCAACGCTTCGAGCGTATCCTCTACCGCGCGGGCAATGGAAAGCGCTTCAGAGACATCCTCTGTCTGCGGCACGATGATGTGTTCCTGAATGGAGAGCGGCGAGTGCGCGTGTTTGCCGCCGTTAATGTAATTCATATACAAAAGCGGCACTCTGCGCGAAGCGGGTATATCCGCAAGCGAGCGCAGATGCTCAAATACCTGCACGCCTTCCGCCGCCGCGGCCGCCTTTGCCGCCGCGATGGACACGCCAATCATTGCGTTGCCCCCAAGGCGCGACTTTTGCGCCGTGCCGTCCATTTCAAGCAAGCGCACGTCAATCGCCCTTTGGTCGCTCACATCCATCCCAGCAAGCGCGGGCGCAATATACTCTCTGACAGATCGCATCGCACCGGTTACGTGTCCGTCCGCATCGCGCATTTCAAGCGCTTCGGCTTCTCCAGTGGAAGCGCCCGAAGGCACCGCAAACGTGCCTCTGGCCCCTCCGGCGACAACGGTCACAGAAAGCGCCGGCTTCCCGCGTGAATCCACTATCTCCTCAGCGTGTATGTCGGTAATCGCGCTCATGAGGAAAGAAGTACGAACAAATCAGAAACGTTCGCATCCGTCACACCGGTAAACGGCAAATCGCCGGTTACCTCAAAAAAGCCGTAGGTATCAAAATTTGCCAGGTGCTCGTCAATGGAGACGCCGCGCTCGCGGGCCTTTTCCACCACACGCGTGTCGGCTATCGCTCCGGCAGAATCAGAATTGTCCGTGCCGTCGGAAGCAAAGGCCAAGAGTGTATCTTCCTGTCCGAGCAGTTTCAGCGCCTCCAGCGCTACGTACTGGCATCGCCCGCCCTTGCCGCCTTTTTTCGTTACCGTAAGGCTCGGCTCACCTGCGGCGATTACCGCCGTCTTCTCACCCTTTTCTTTCATCATGCGTTCCACCAAAGCGCGCGGCGCATCAAAAAGATCACGCCCCACGGAAACAGCGCGGTACCCAAGACGCTCCGCTTCTTTCATCATCGCCTCCACCGCCGCGCCGTTGGATACCATAGGCACATTGTGCACGTGAGAAAAAAGCGCCGGATCTTTTGGTGTTTCGGTAAGCGCGTACCCGGTAAGTTGATACTTGTCCAAAATAGCCTGTGCGTCAGCGACTGTCGTGCGATCAAGGTAGGTAGGCCCGGATGCGATATCTTCAAAATGATCTCCGGCGATATCACAAAAGATGAGGCCGATGATGTCAGCGGGAGCAAAGAACGCGGCGAGCGCACCGCCCTTGACCCCCGAGATGTGTTTGCGCACGGTGTTCATCTCTTCAATAGTCGCACCGACGCGCAAAAGATCGTCATACAAGCGCGCCGCCTGTTCGCACTCCTCTTCCGGATAACACAAAAGTGCGGAGCCGCCGCCAGAGACGACGACAATCACCAGATCTCGCTCGGTGCTCTCTTTTGCCATTTCCACAATGCGGCCGCTTGCCACCGCGTTGGCAGGCGTCGGACGCGGATGTGTCCCTTGGATGGTATCTATGACACCGCATGACCCTGCGCGCACATCAATCGCCAAACCATCGGTAATGTGCCCCTCCAAGAGCGCATCAATCGCGCCAGTCGCCTTGCACGATGCTTTGCCGATGCCAAAGACACGAATGCGATCGTAGGCCGCAAGGTTATATGTCTTGCCGCCCACAGAGAGGTTTGTCCCTTCAAGCGAGAGATGCGAGCGGATAACGCTTTCTGTATCTATGGCATTGTATGCCGCTTCGGCGATGGCGAGCGCGTCGCGGCGTGCGGGCGTAATGGCAAGCTCCCCCGTGTTGTGTATCCATTGCTTCATACGGAGACGATATGTTGCGGCTTCCCGCCGCCGTATGCCAACATATTCTCAACGGTGGTGGCAAGAATCTCCTGGTACGCCTCGCGCGAGAAAAAGGCGATGTGCGGAGTGATAAGCACCTGCGGCATATCAATGAGTGCGTGATCGCGGATGAGCGTCTTTAGCGTATGGATGGATTCAACGCCCTTCACGAGCTCCATCTCGTCTTTGAGAATACGCTCCTCCTCCAGCACATCCAGCCCCGCTCCGGCAATGCGTCCAGAGCGAAGTGCCTCCAAAAGCGCTTCGGTATCCACAAGCTCCCCGCGCGCGGTATTGATAAGGTACGCTCCGGATTTCATGTGAGCGAATGCCTCGCGCCCGATGAGGTGTGTGTTCTCTGCCATTGCGGGGACGTGGAGTGAAACAATGTCGCTTCCCAAAAGAAGTTCTGGAAGCGTACAGTATCGCGCACCGCCACTCTCAAGAGATGCATCCGGCGTTTTGTCGTACATGAGCACGTGCATGCCGAAGCCCTGCGCGATCGCCACGACGTTTCTGCCGATAGCGCCCGTGCCCACAACGCCAATGGTTTTGCCATAGAGCTCAAAGCCTTCAAGCGCATGGGTATCAAAGTTTCCTTCGTCGCGCACCTGACGTGCGGCGTCGTGAATACGACGCGAGAGCGAGAGCAAAAGTGCAAACACGAATTCTGCAACTGTGTGCGCCCCATATTTCGGCACGTTGGAAACAACAATTCCCTTCTCCTTCGCGTATGCGACGTCAATGTGATCGGTGCCTGTGGAACGAGCCGCGATGAGCTTCAGGTTCGGAAGCGCCTCTATGCGCTCTTTGGGAAGCGATGATGAGACAAACAACGAAAGCACTTCGGTGTCGGGGTACTGCGCGAGCATCTCTTCAGAAAGCGGCCCGTCTTCATACACAATCTCATGGCCGGATAATGCAACGGAACACGCGGAACGCACATCTGCATCTGCATCACACACAAGAATTTTCATGCCCTGCATTATAGCCTATCCGGCCAGGGCACGGGCACACGAAGGCTACACCATTCCCTCGCCAAGCCGGAGACGTTATCCACCACGCCAAATTACACGCTATACTAAACGCCAATGCAGACGACCACCACCAAACGTATTTCCTGTGTCATCTGCGCATACAACGAGGCACCGCGCATCAAGGAGGTGCTCCAAGCGGTCACAAACACGCCAGATATCAGTGAAATTCTTGTGGTTGATGACGGCTCCACAGACAACACGAAAGAGGTAGTGTGTACATTCCCCTCGGTAACACTCATTCAACTCACACATAATGGCGGAAAGAGCAACGCGATGGCCGCAGGTATTGCACACGCAACAGGCGATCTGTGCATGTTGTTGGACGCGGATTTGCGCGGCGTGACTACGGCACACATCACTTCCCTCGCCGCACCGGTCCTCTGCGGAGCCGCGGATGTCTCCTTCAGTCTGCGCAAAAACAGTTTGTGGATATACCGTCTTATTGGTATGGATTTTGTCTCCGGAGAACGTCTTGTCCCAACGACCATTTTGCGAGAAACACTTCAGCACATGCGGCGACTTCCGCGTTTTGGTGTGGAAGTGTTTATGAACGACATTCTGATAGCACAACGCCTTCACATCGCCGTTGTTGACTGGCACGACGTTACGCAGGCGCGCAAGGTGGAGAAGATGGGTTTTTGGCGAGGCATCCTATCCGAGGCGCGCATGGTGCTTGATATCATGCGCGTTATATACCCCGTGGCCGCGGCGCTCCAAAGTTACCGAATGCTCCGCCTACGGGTACCATCTGTCTTTACCAACAATGATCTAAACACTTCGGCAGAGGCATCCCACGAGTAGCGCTCGGCCGCGGCGCGACAACCCGCGCGGTCAAGCAAAAGGCATGCGAGCGCCGCGGCCCGCAAATCTAGAGAAAGAATTCCAGTCCGGCCGTTTTGTATGATGTCACGCGGCCCCATCACATTGTACGCGGCCACAGGTGTGCCGCTGGCAAGCGACTCAAGAACAACTAAACCAAATGTCTCGGTGCGGGAAGGAAAGACAAGCACATCCGCCGATGCAAACAGCTCGGCAAGCTGTTCACCGTGCATATATCCAAGAAATTCCACGCCGGAATATTGCTTCTCCAAACGCTTTCGTTCAGGGCCATCCCCCACGACCACTTTCGTGCCCGGAAGATCCAGAGCGCAAAAATCATCCACACCCTTCTCCACCGCCAACCGACCAACATACGCAAAAATTGGCCGGCGCTTCCCGATATCTTCGCGGCGCTTGCGAGGATGAAACATTTCGGTGTCCACCCCCAGTGGCCAAACACTAAGATGCGCAAACCCAAGCGACGCAAGGGTGTCCCGCAGTGAGGCAGTCGCCACCAGGGTACGCTCCGCTTGAGCGTGGAACCACCGCATATATGCGGTAACGGGGCGCAGAAGTCCGCCCAAGCGTGCGGACACATACAGATGAAAGTGCGTGTGATACGACGTACTAAAATGCATGCCCCGAAGAAGGCAGGCTCGGCGCGCAAACAAACCAAGCGGACCTTCGGTCGCAATATGCACATGATCCCACTCCTGTGTAATCGTGCGAGAAACGGCGCGCAGAGAAAACAACGCGAGGCGTATCTCCGGATATCCCGGCAGTGGCACACTAAAAAACCGCCCGGGATGCAATATGTGCACGTCGTACCCATTCTGCTCAAGATGCTTCTGCATGGAGGCGAGCACCGTCACCACCCCGTTGACCTGCGGATACCACGCGTCGGTCACAATAAGCAGACGCTTGTTCATACCAATCCTTCTTTTTTATCGGCCATGCGTCCGTACCATATGAAGACACCGTACGCACCGAGAAGTCCGAGTGGAATAAGAAATGTGGCAAACGCGGTCCAGGTGAGATACGTCTGCAACTGCAACAGGCCGGTGCCGAAATAAAATCCAACAATCTGAAAGAGGGCCACCTTGGGTATAGACCCAAGTGTGTTGATCCATTGAAATCGCCAAAAGCCCATTCGCACCGCGCCGCCGTAGTACAGCACCACCGAACCAATCGCCTGTGTCTTGTTGATGAGCAATATCTTCCAGTCGTGTTTTTTGAATGCCCGCTCAAGCGCCTGCATGCGCGCATCGGTAACGCCAATCCGGCGGGCAATACGCTCCACCACCGGTCCGTGTCCAACGTACCCGATATAGTAGTACAACGCATCCCCGATAAAATCGCCGACCATGAGCACGACAAAAGCGGTAAACCAATCAAGCTTCCCCAAAGACACTAAGAAGCCGGCCACGATTGCAACAAGCGGCCCCTCTATGACAGAAAGCGGCAGGATAACCGCATACCCCCATGTCTCTATGGCGCTCAGTATCTGCGCCCCTGTGCTCGCATCCATAGTGCGTATTCTATACCGTATGTAACCCCACGCGAGCCTAAGAGTGCGCCAAGGCTGTGGCCATTCATCGCTCATTCGCGTATAATCGCGGCCATGGCAATCCGCACGCGCAACCACAAGGCGTACTACACAGATCGTACGTTTGTTATTTCTACATTGCTCGGCCTCGCCCTTTTTGCGTCAAGCATTGCTACCACGTGGATCGCTGGCACATATGCAACAGAACAGGCGTCCAACTATGTAACAGACATTGTGCTTTCCAACACCCCCGCAATGAACCTAAGTGGTTTGTTTGTGTGGGGCACGGTCATATTCATTGTGTTTATCGCGGGCATTCTTATGTTGGATCCAAAGCGTCTCCCCTTCACCATGCTCACCCTCGCACTCTTCTTCTTTGTTCGCTCCGCGTTTCTTACCTTTACACATCTTGGGCCGTTCCCCGAGCGCGACATTATTGACGGCGAGATTGTCAGCCGCTTCGTGCTTGGGGGAGACTTCTTTTTTTCAGGACACACAGGAGCGCCATTTCTCATGGCGCTCATATTCTGGCGTGAGCGTTGGTTGCGATATGTGTTCCTCATTGCATCCATGGTGTTTGGTGCGGTGGTACTACTCGCGCATTTGCATTACACGATTGACGTGGCCTCCGCATTTTTCATCACCTATACAATATTCAAGATTGCGGAATACTATCTTCCCGGCACCAGGCGTCTGTTTTACGAAGGACTCCCAAGCCAGACACACCATCAACACCACACACATTGACAGTTTTGGCAATTCACGCTATCGTGAGCGCACGTAAGGTATCGCGAAGCGGCTAAGGTGCGCGTTTGTGCTCTTGAACCTGTTCGAGAATCCGTACGGAATTACTAGTTAGTCATTATTACATGGCTACACGATTGTACGTCGGAGGTATTGCATACACCACATCCGACCAAGGTTTACAAGACGCGTTCGCGCAAGCGGGCACAGTAAAGTCGGCTTCGATCATCATGGACAAGATGACCGGCCGCTCCAAAGGCTTCGGCTTCGTGGAGATGGGTTCTGACGCGGAAGCGCAGGCCGCCATCGACATGTGGAACGGCAAAGAGCTTGACGGCCGCCGTTTGACGGTCAACGAGGCACGCCCCCGCGAGGAGGGTGGTGCACCGCGCCGCAATGGTGGTGGATTCCGCAACGCCTACTAGGTGTTAGCGAGAACTCATCCGTTCGCAGAACCGCCGGCCATTGGCCGGCGGTTCTGCTTTCCGGTATGATGACGCCATGCATTCCATTGTGGCGCTTTTGCAGTCCGACATCATTACATTTGTACGAACCATCGGATACCTCGGACTGTTCACCATCGCCCTATTTGAATCCGGCATTATCATCGGCATGTTCATGCCGGGAGACAGCATGCTTTTTGCCTCCGGATTTCTCGCCGCACACGGATACTT
The DNA here is from genome assembly GCA_965659025.1 of Minisyncoccia bacterium. GTDB lineage: Bacteria > Patescibacteriota > Minisyncoccia > Phycocordibacterales > UBA2100 > CBFHTW01. The sequence goes on along the minus strand of CBFHTW010000009.1, from coordinate 6,419 downwards.
TTCTCTTCCCATCCTTATCCCGCTGTTTGTCACTGCAAGCACCATTGGCAATATTCTCGGATACTGGTTTGGTGCCCGGGTTGGAGATGCACTCGCAAAACGTCCTGACTCTCTTCTTTTCAAACATCGCTACCTAGAGCAAACAGAGCGCTTTTACGCGCGGTACGGCCCGAAAGCAATCGTACTCGCCCGCTTCATGCCTGTCGTGCGCACCTTTTCTCCAATTCTTGCGGGTGCTGGCTCAATGCGATTTTCCACATTCATGCGGTACAACATCATCGGTGCCGTACTTTGGGGTACAAGTATTCCCGTGCTGGGATTCATGCTCGGCGGCATCGTGCCCGGACATCTCATTACCCCACTCCTTCTATGCATCGTCATACTCTCGCTTGTTCCTGGCGTTGTTGAATACGTGCGCCAAAGGCGCACAGAAAAACAGGCCATGGCCAGCCGGCCAGGCCCTGGCCGGGCAGGCCCTGGCCGGGCAGGCCCTATACTGTAGGGATGGACACACTCATACAGGCGCTTGAAAAGTCTGTGCGCGGTGAAGTGCGCACCGATGCCGTCTCCCGCGGAGAGTACGCGCGCGACACAAGCATCTTTGAACGCACCCCGGCTATCGTAGTTTTCCCCAAAGACGCCGCGGATGTTTCCAGCGCAGTGCGCGCAGTGCACGACGCGCGCATGCGCGGCGAAGACGTCTCTATCACCGCGCGCGCCGCCGGCACCGACATGACCGGCGGTCCCCTCACCACATCCGTGGCGCTCGTCTTCACCACGCACATGAATCACATGCGCATCACTACTCCGGGAGAAGCCACAGCGGAGCCGGGCGTGTACTATCGTGATTTTGAAGCGCAAACGCGTGCGCACGGCGGATATATTCTCCCCTCGTACCCAGCCTCGCGAGAGATATGCGCCATCGGCGGCATCGTCGCCAACAACGCCGGCGGCGAACTCACCCTCCGCTACGGCAAAACGGATCGCTACGTGCGCTCGCTTGATGTCATCTTGGCCGACGGCACCGCGACGACCTTTCACCCCCTCACACCAGGCGAGCTTGAAGAAAAGAAACGACTGCAGACACTTGAGGGCTCCATCTATCGCGGCATTTCAACTCTCATCTCGGAACATCGCGAGATGATAGAATCGCACCGCCCGCGCGTCTCAAAAAATTCGGCCGGATACGCTCTATGGGATGTGGTGCATCAGGAACAAAACACGTTTGACCTCACAAAGCTCGTCGTCGGCTCGCAAGGCACGCTCGCGCTTATCACCAGCGCCACGCTTGCCCTTGAAAAACCAAAGACTCGCCGCTCCATGCTTGTGGTGATGCTAGACGACGTACGCCAGCTACCGGAAATTGTGCAACGCATCCTCGCGCAAAATCCTGAATCATTTGAATCATACGACGACCACACCCTGCGGCTTGCAGTGCGGTTTTTCCCACAGCTCCTCAAACACATGGGTCTGCGCAAACTCTTCGGCTTCGCACTCTCGTTTTTCTCCGAAGGCTGGATGGTGCTCACCGGCGGCGTGCCCAAGCTCATTCTCTTGGCGGAATTTGCAGAAGACACGCAAGAGGCCGCACGAGCGCATGCCGAGGCGGCCCGAAAGGCACTCTCGGATTTGCAACTGCGCACAAAAATCGCGCCCACAGAAGCCGCCGCGGCCAAATACTGGGCGATCCGCCGCGAAAGCTTCGCGCTACTGCGCAAAAAGCTCAAAGGTCTCTACCCGGCCCCGTTCATAGACGACTTTGTCATAGACCCGCACGCATACCCGGCGTTCCTTCCGGAGCTCAACCGTATATTGGATGAACACGCTCTCACCTACACCATCGCTGGCCACGTGGGCAACGGTAATTTTCATATTTTGCCGTTTATTGACATGAGCTCGCCCGCTGGGCGACGCGAGATACTGGAGCTCGGTCCAAAGGTATACGAGCTCGTGGCGCGCTATGGAGGATCGCTCACCGGAGAACACAACGACGGCATTATTCGCACGCCATATCTCCCGATGATGTTTGGACAAGAAATGTGCAATCTATTTACAGAAGTAAAACGTATCTTTGATCCGTGGAACATTCTCAACCCCGGTAAGAAAGTCGGCGGCACCATCGCGGAGATCAAGCAGTCAATGATTACGCATGTATAGGAAATTGCCAAAAAGCAGTGCTTTTTGGCAATTTTCTTTGTTGCACTTAACGGAACAAGTTTACTATCCAATTCCACAATCCGCCCTTTGAAGTGTTGCTCCCCCCCTGCTGCGCCCCTGTTGAGCTCGCATATGCGGTGTCTGTAGAAGGACACACGGGCGAGACGGGGGTGCCCACTGGAGCGCACGCGTAGGTGACGCCGTTGCAAATCACCTTGCACGATGATGGATCTTGCACAGTAACCGTGACAGAGCATGTTTTGGTGCCACCCTCACCCTTTGCGGTAACAGTGTACTTTTGCGTTTTCTCTGGAGAGACGGTGCGCGAGTCTTTGGCAGACACGGAACCAAATCCCGAGATTGAGACCGAATCGGCGCGCGTCACCGTCCAGGAAAGTCTGGTGGAGCCCCCGGCGAATATAGAAGCCGGATCTGCAGAAATACCGCATGTGGGCGCACTCGGCGAGGGTGGCGTAACGGGCATAGCGCGCGCATGCACGACCACATTGGTGGTGCAGGTAGAAGCGCCGCCGGGGCCGGTTACTGAAAGTACGTACGAGCCGTTGCGGGGAGTGAATTGCGTGGTGCCCGCCGTGCCCACAGCACCGACATCGGAAAGGTACGCGCTCGTAGCGTCCGCAGAACTCCACATGAGATTCACCATCTCCCCTTCATTCACCTCTTGCGGGTACGTGGAGATGTAGCACGATGGGATGCGATATCGCACACTTGGCGCACCCTGCACATATACCGTTCCTCCGTACACAGGCGCTTGCTGGTAGTAATACACCGGTTCTGGTTGCTGAATCACACCACCGGCCGGGACTCCTATGGGAACCGCAGAAAAGGTAACGGATGTTTGTGCAACAGATTCCCTTCGCGGAGCAACGTACACATACGCCCTGCACCAGTTGGTTCCGGCAGGACCAGCAACCGTGAGATCAAATTCCGTGCTATCTCCCAAATTCGGTATTGCGCGAGAACCGGATGTCGTTACTGTGCCGACATGAGAAAGTGAAGCGTGCGTCGCATTTGCGGAGACCCACGAAAGCACTGTGGAACCGCCATACGCCACGGAGGCCGGACGTGCGGTTATGGAGCACGAAGGCGGTGCCGATTGCCGCTGTTGCGAAATCGCTGGCACGGCAGAACCAATAATTGCAGGTGCGCTCTGGATGATTGACTGCACGACTGTGCCGCCAGAGTATGAGAGAGCGTACCATGGCGTGTACGAAGTGTTGTACGAAGGATATCCATACTCATCGTACACAACATACTCTTCGGTCCAGGAATCTGGGTGGTACACATCATATTCATCGTCCATATCGTACACATCGTCCGCGATGTACGGCTCACAATCTGATATCTCGCACTCGTTGAATGGGACATTCTCTTCGGTCGGCGCGTAACCATCGTATCCATCGTAACCATCGTATCCATCGTATCCATCATAAGAATCAACCCATGCGAGTACACCCCCCACTGCCGCCACAGCCTGCCCGGCCAGGGCCTGCCCGGCCAGGGCCTGCCCGGACATCTTGCCGGTCTGCGGCACGTACGAACTCACCTGTATGGCGGCAAACACCAAAAGTGCGGTCGTTGCCACCGCAAACAGAAGGGACTTGAGGTCTTTCATATAGCCACAATAGTACACCAGTTTTTGACAGTGTTACGCCTATCCACAAGAGGAATGTGTCAATATCCATGAGTCCTTGGGCGCGTGGCAACGCATGCACCGGCACCCCCCTGGGCGTATAAATTCGTTAAAATACTCATCCCCGTAATCAAAGGTGATTTCCTCCCCTCTCTGTATATCCCGCGTTGCAATAATAAAAATGCGATTGTCCCCGTCTATCTCGGCCTCAGCGTTTGGCTCGCAGGAATGGTTGATATACCGAGCAACGTTACTGCGGGTGGAACCGTCTATCGTCCACTGGTCATCAAGTTCAAAAAGGTATTTGGTCGCCCTGGCATCGGCCACAGCCGTGGGTACTCGCTCGCCGGTATATTCCACAATATCGGCACCCTTCCGGATCATGGTATTTGCAAAGAGCCCAAGACCCGCGCGCGATCGTCTTACGCGATAACAATGTGTTCCTTTCATGCATAGCGTATGTAAGGCATAATGAGCGATATGTCAATCGTGCTTATGACACTCGCCTTTGCGGCAATCGGGCTTGCAGTGGTCGTCGGTGTTATATTGGCATATCACTGGGTACGGTACTCAATGAACATGCCCCTGGCACTTATCACGCTCGCTCTGTACGCGGGCGTAAGTCTTGTGTTGATCACCCTGCTCTTTGCCGCTACCGCCGCGTATACTTCTGCAGTATGAACGACGACCGTTTTCACACACAGCCTGACGAGACAGTCATACTCAAGGTGCGCAAGCACTGGTTTGTACTGTTACAAAGCACCCTCGGCACGATCATTGCCACCCTTGCGCCGATTGTGTTCTTTTCTGTCGCCATGCGCACGGGCAGTATCCCGCCGTCATTTACGCCGCCAGCGCTTGTAGGTTTTTGTTATGTGTTGTGGCTACTCATTGCGTGGATGGCTCTATGTATCGCGTGGACGGTGTACTATCTTGACGCGTGGATCGTAACAGACCGCCGCATCGTCAACATTGAGCAACGCGCGCTCTTCAAGCGCGACATCACAAGCTGGCGCATGGAGCGGGTGCAAGAAGTAACGATACACATACACGACATCATTGAGACCCTCCTTGGATTCGGCACGATTAAGGTAGAAACTGCCGGACCTTCTGGTCAGTTTGCAACAATGGAAGGCGTCCCGCACCCGGAACGCGTACAAAACGCAATCATGCAGCAAGTGGACCGTTTTACCGAACACCATAACCACATCCACCATGCGCCTGACAGGGTGGCGCACGACGTGCATGCGGAGTAACATGCAGACACTATGAAAGGGAACACACTCTCTACAGAAAGCTACAAGGGGGTGCGTGATTTCTACCCGCAAGACCAGTTTGTCCAACGCTACCTCTTTGAGGCTATGCAACGGGTCTGCGAACGCTATGGCTACGAGGAATACAACGCGTCAATTCTGGAGAGCGCCGAATTGTATCAAGCAAAGACATCCGAAGAAATCGTCAACGAACAGACCTATACCTTCACCGACCGCGGCGGACGCGCCGTCACGCTCCGGCCGGAACTCACACCGACCCTCGCCCGCATGGTAGCGGCCAAACGCCGCGACATTGGCTTTCCAGCGCGCTGGTATGCCATCGGCAACGTGTTCCGCTATGAGCGCCCACAGCGCGGACGACTGCGTGAACACTGGCAACTCAACGCCGACTTCCTCGGCACGGAGGGCATAGAGGCCGACGCAGAAATAATCGCACTCGCACACGACATTCTACTTTCCTTGGGCGCGCAAGAACGCGACTTTGAGATACGCGTATCAGACAGGCGCTTGCTTGATGCCGCATACGAAGCGGTGGGGATCTCTGAACACGACCGTCAACACGTAACGCGCCTGCTTGATAAACGCGAAAAAATAGACGACTTCCAAGAACAACTCTCGGCCGTCATTGGAGAATCATCGGCGGGCGCGCTCCTGCTTGAACTAGAGCGCACCACATCCAGCGCATATCTGGAAGATTTACGCTCTCTCTTGCAATTGTACGGCGTGCGCAACATGGTCGTGGACACCACCATCACGCGAGGTTTTGACTACTACACGGGCGTGGTGTTTGAAATATTTGACACCAATCCAGAAAACAAAAAGGCGCTCCTCGGCGGCGGCCGCTACGATAATCTTCTCTCGCTCTTCGGAGAAGAGCGAGTGCCTGCTGTTGGGTTTGGCATGGGAGACGCTACGCTCCGTGATTTCCTTGAGACGCACAAGCTCCTCCCCGAGTATGCCAGTGCCACGGAACTGCTCCTGTGCGTGCTAGACAAAAATGCGGAAGCGCACGCCGTTGCCTTGGCCCAGACGCTTCGCCGCGAGGATGTGTGTGTAGCAGTGCACTTTGCCGGCAGGCGCGCAGGCGACATGATCCGTGCCGCGGACAAACTGCGCATCCCATTTGTCATTATGATCGGCGCGCAAGAGCGAGACTCCGGACGATACACCATCAAACAACTGGAAACCGGAAATGAAATAACACTGGGAGCCGATCGCATCGCCGAACACCTCTTTGGCGCGCTCGGATAAGCGGGTACTACCACACACTATGCGCATCGCGGTATTTGATATTGAAACGTCAAACGAAATGCTTACGAGCGATCCGACCGATC
>CBFHTW010000008.1:0-15406 GCA_965659025.1 Minisyncoccia bacterium | reverse complement strand
ATGCACCGGAGTCAGCGGTGTTCCCTTCACCGAGCGTGCCACTGTCAACACGACACCGATGTGGATGGAGCAGTGATTCTCATACGCGGTGTATACTAATGTGCAATGAGTGGCATCAGGCTTTCTACCTGGATAGGAATACTTCTTGTGTGTGTGAGTGTTGGATATGTCGGGTATGACATGTACTCAAAGTACGTAGTCTTTTCCGAGACAATGGCCGCCGACAGGGCCCGTGCAGCTGAAATTGCAGCAAATCGCGCGCGTCTAAATACTGCGCTTCTCGGCGCAGGTGTAAATGTCCAACAAGCAACGAATGGTTTTTGGTACACAGTACGCGACGAGTACGGCAATGAAAGTGTGATGTACTACAACCCTGATCAATGGGCCACATACAATCTTACGGATACAGATGTTGGTACGCTTGCCGCACAACTTGGTGGTGCATCACGTTTTGACAGAGCGAGCATGCGTGACGTGCCGAACGAAGATCTTCCACAAGAACTCCAATTCCACAACGCTTTGTACGGAAACACGGAGCCAGGAGTTTTTCAGGGAACACAGGCGGCCCTTGAGAGGGCGTATCGTGATGGTTCTGCAACGGCTGGTCAATTGTGGGAGCTGTCGTATATGTATGAATTACAGGGTGCATACACACAACGCGACGCTGTCAATGCGGAAAGTTGCACGCGATTTAAGCAACGTTGCATCAACGAAATCCTGGTGCGTTTAAATGGAAATGTGGTGGATACAGCTGGGCGTCCAGTGCAGGGCGCGACGGTGTCTGTGCTCGGGCACGACGAAGTAAAGCCTGTACTCACAAATCAAAACGGTGAGTACACGGTACCACTTTCCGTCAAAGCAATGGAAAAGGTTCGTGTCTCTTCAATGAAGCGTAATTTTTCATCCGGCGTGGCAAGCGCCATTGTTATTGGCGCTGGTAAGACCACATACCGTATGGATACTATTGTGCTCGCGAGTGCTGTACTCATCATCACTGTAGATACACAAGCTCACACAGTAAGTGACACTGGTAGTGTCGCGCGACCGGACGGCAGTTTTGTTCTACATGCAACGTCCACAACATATGAGATACCACCACAGGCAATCGTGGATTCAAAAGGTGCGCCATACCGTGGCCCTGTCGATGTTTATATCTATGAATTCACACGCGACACTGTCCCACAGACGTTGGTTTCTATTGATACGTTTGACGAGGTTATGGGATATGCAGGCAACCTAATGAAATCCTACGGCATGCCATACATACAATTCTTTACACAGGACGGGAAGCCACTTGATGTGACTGACAGTGCGCCGATGCTGATACGGTACCGCATTCCAAGTATGGAAGAGATGCGTACAAACGCGCATGGAGAATTACCAGAATTTCTTACAGACGCACAAATAGAAACACTCATTGCCGCATCAAAAGGTGACCCTGGTTTCCCTGTAACAAGCGAATTTCTCATCAGAAATAAGATATTCACTTTTCCACCATTTTGGGTCTTGGATAGAGGGAGTGGTGTGTGGGACAATGTTGGCATGCGCGTTCTTGATGCCTCAGGCACTATAGAAGCGCCATTTTATACAATTAAGAAATAATCTTTTATGAACCCAACAAGTTTCCAGACGGCACCGGATATGCCGATCGCACACATTAAGTCGTGGCTCGCAGTCCTTGCCGGACTTGTTGTCATGCTCGCGGTGTTTACTGGTGTCCAGCTCGCGCGCGGCAATTCCGATATCGCGTGTTTCAAGACTCTCACCGAAGAGGGGGCGTGCTCCAATGGATCATGGGGATCATGGCAGGTTATTTCACAATCAACACAAGGATGCACTACGGTGGTGCAGGAGAGCAGGGTATACACAGGCACCAGGGAAGTCATCACAAGCATTTTTGACTATCGCACATCTTCCCATGCACACTGTGACATTAATTGGGCTAGACAGGCCATACAAGCCAACACAGACGCTGGACCTGAGGGTGGTGGAGCTTCTGGCAACATAAGAAGCGGCACTGGAATTATTGGCACAATTACGTATCAATATGCCGCATGCCAAATCCGCAATGACCGCACACGCTCTATCGTGAGCACGACTGGTGACTGTGCCGGGACGACCGAAGTTGGCGGTATTGTGTCGGAAACGAATACAAACACAACTGGTAACCTTATAGGTACAGCCACAAGCACTACAGGTTCGTATCAAGATTACCTTGATTACATAAACTCTCGTTTGGCGACATCTACCATCGTAGCCGTGCCAGCCTTTGTGCGCGTAGGCGACAAGGTTGATGTTTCGTGGACCGCGAGCCATGTGCGCTCATGTGCAGTTGTTGGATCAAATGGTGATGGTCCGTGGCCGGTGCCAGAAACAACAGAAAACAATGGCACTGGCAGTGACGCGAATGGTGGTGCAGGGCCGATGGCTATACAAAACAATCAGACTTCTCAGCAAACTACTGACATTGTCGGTAGTCATCAAAGCTCACCAATAACACAACAGACAACATACACGCTCACGTGTACACGTGCCGTTGGTGCTCCGCTCGTAGGCACGGCCACTGTCAACCTGCTCCCGATATTCCAGGAACAGTAGAGACATTCTGGTTGACACTAACTAGGTATGCGGGGAGGGCCCGGCCGGTTGGCCGGGCCCTCTTTTTGTTGCATCTCGCGCGAGCGTTTGCTACTATACAAGAGCGCTAAGAAAGCGCGTTTTTTGCGCTCTCACATTTGCGTTGGCATTACTCGGTATTAGCAATAACAGTATTATTTGTATGGCAGAATTTTCACGAACGAAGCCGCACATGAACGTTGGTACCATTGGTCACGTTGACCACGGCAAGACGACGCTCACAGCGGCAATCCTCAGCGTGCTCTCAAAGGCTGGCAACGGCTACGGAGCCTCTGTAAAAGGTGTTGATGAAATCGACAAGGCCCCGGAAGAGAAGGCGCGTGGTATCACCATTTCGCTTTCTCACTCAGAATATGAGACGCCAACGCGTCACTACGCTCACGTAGACGCTCCTGGCCACGCCGACTACATCAAGAACATGATTACGGGTGCCGCCCAGATGGATGGCGCTATCCTCGTGGTCGCCGCATCTGACGGTGTTATGCCTCAGACGCGCGAGCACATCCTTCTCGCACGCCAAGTCGGTGTGCCGAAGATTATCGTATTCCTCAACAAGGTAGACCAAGTTGACGACAAAGACCTCGTGGACCTCGTCGAAGAGGAGGTGCGCGACTTGCTTGATAAGCAGGGTTTTGACGGCAAAAACACGCCGATTATCCGCGGTTCCGGTCTCAAGGCTCTTGAAGCTCCAGAGCAGGGCAACGAATGGTCCAATGCCGTCATGGAGCTCATCAAAGCGTTGGATGAGTACATTCCGCTTCCAGAGCGCGACATCAGCAAGCCGTTCCTCATGCCGATTGAAGACGTCTTCTCCATTGAAGGTCGCGGCACGGTCGTTACCGGCCGTATTGAGCGCGGTAAGGTCAAGGTAGGCGAGGAAGTGGAAATTGTCGGTATCAAGGACACCACAAAGACCACAGTCACCGGTGTTGAAATGTTCAACAAGTCCCTCCAGGAGGGTCAGGCTGGCGACAACGCGGGTATCCTTCTGCGCGGTACGAAGAAAGAAGACGTGCACCGTGGGCAGGTTCTCTGCGCTCCGGGCTCGGTCAAGCCTCACACAGACTTTGAGGCCGAGGTGTACATCCTCAACAAAGAAGAAGGAGGCCGTCACACGCCGTTCTTCTCCGGCTACAAGCCGCAGTTCTATATCCGCACCACCGACGTTACTGGTGAAGTAACGCTCAAGGAGGGTGTAGAGATGGTGATGCCTGGCGACACAGTTACCTTCAAGGTCAAGCTTGTCTCTCCAATCGCCATGGAAGACCAAATGCGCTTCGCCATCCGCGAAGGCGGCAAGACTGTAGGTGCAGGTGTCGTGACGAAAATCGTCGCATAACAGAGCCACACATCAGCATTTTGTTGAAGAAACACCCGGCCACTCGGCCGGGTGTTTCTTGTGTAAGCGCCCAATCAAGGTATGGTGCCGCGAGAACAAAAGGAGATGACAACATGAGCGAAGATGTTGATGTACGCCCGACAGCCGCCTTACGCGGGCTGTCGGGTTGCTTTTTTTGCGAGCCTGGTGCATACTCCATCCGTTCTATGGCAACAGAAAAAGCGGCAGGAAAGCGCACTAAGAAGGCGGCAGGCGACGCGCACCGTTTGCGCATTCGCGTACGCGCCTACGAGCACAATGTACTAGACGGTGCAGTGCGCCAGATTATAGACGTTGCCGCGCGCCACAATGCCTCTGTTGTCGGCCCTGTTCCTCTCCCTATTGATATCAGGAAATACACCGTAAACCGCTCATCGTTTATTGATAAAGATTCGCGCGAGCAGTTTGAGATGCGCGTACACAAGCGCATGATTGACATCATCAATCCAGCTCCCAAGGTGATTGAGGCGCTCACCAACATTGACCTCCCATCCGGCGTCAATATTGACGTGAAGATGCTCTAAGTATTTTTGTGCTATCAACAGCACCCGCGCGATATGCGCGGGTGCTTTGGTATGATGTGTGCATGACATCCGCTTTTCGTGTTTCAGTGCTCTCGGTATTGGTGTTGCTCACGTGCGCATTTTTTTGTGTGGTGGCTCCCGTCGCGCACGCAGATTCTCTGGGCGATCTAGAAACATCCATTCGCGCAGTGCTTTCTCGTGATCCGCACGCCGCAGGTATTCCGAGTGTTCAGTTTGAGGCGATCGTAACTGCCTTGGCCAAAGAAGCTATGACTCGTGGCCTGGAACCAGATCGCATCAATGCGGACAACACAGGAGATCTTACGTCGCTTTCGTCAGAGACTTCGGGCTTTGCGACAGACGGGGCATCTGCGCTTTCCCAATCCTCCTGGGCTTGGTGGCTTTCCCTCCTTGGTGGTGTGGTGCTTCTTGGCGCTTTGGGGTGGTTGTACAGATTCCTCCACCGAAAAGTGGGCGCATAAAGGTATTGAACCTTTTTTGCGTCTTCGCTCGGACGAAATGTGAGCAAGCTCCCACTCCGCTCCTCGCTAGCCGCAATAATCGGCCTGTTGCATTCTCTAGGGTAGTGTGCAATACTCCTGCCTACGCTACGTCCCCATAGGGACCAATGGTCTGGGTATACGCCCGGGTCTTGCGGGCGTTTTTCATTACCTATGAAATTTATTCTCGGAACAAAGGGGCGCATGACCCAGGTCTTTGACGACAAGGGCCGTGTGCATGCCGCTACGGTCATCACCGCCGGGCCGCTCGTCGTTACGCAGGTGAAGACAAAAGAAAAAGACGGCTACTCTGCGACGCAGGTCGGCTTTATGGATCGCAAGGAAAAGAACGTCACCAAGCCGCTTCGCGGCCACTTCAAGGATCTCGGCATGTTTATGTATACACAAGAATTTAATCCCGAGTCTCCGCTAGAGCGCGGTGCGCGCATTGATGTATCTTCATTTGCCCCTGGCGATGTGGTGGAGGTCTCCGCCATCACCAAGGCCAAGGGTTTTCAGGGCGTGGTCAAGCGTCACGGCTTTGCCGGTGGTCCACGCACACACGGCCAGAAAAATCGCGAACGCTCCCCAGGCTCCATCGGAGGCGGTGGCCGCGCTGGTGGTCGCGTCATCAAGGGTATGCGTATGGCCGGTCGCATGGGCGGCACGCGCATCACAGTGCGCAACCTTCGCGTTTTGCAAGTACACCCGGAAACCAACACACTGGTCGTCTCTGGCGCTGTCCCTGGTCGCCCGGGCACGCTCGTAGAGATTCGCAGCTAAACACGCCTATGGAAACAACTGTCTACAACGCACAAGGAAAGAACGTGGGCTCGGTGAAGCTCCCAGAAACCATCTTTGGTATTCCTTGGAACGCCTCACTCATTCACCAGGTCGTCACCTCTATGGAGGACAACGCCCGCAAGCCAGTCGCGCACGCCAAGACGCGTGGCGAGGTGCGCGGTGGCGGCAAAAAGCCATGGAAACAAAAGGGCACTGGCCGGGCGCGCCATGGTTCTATTCGCTCCCCAATCTGGAAGGGCGGTGGCGTAACGCACGGCCCGCGCAATGAACGAGTATTCGCCCGCGCAATTCCTAAAAAGATGCGCGCCAAAGCGCTCTTTGTCGCGCTTTCCAAGAAGCTTGCCGACGGGGAAATAATCTTCGTAGATTCGCTCGGTTTGGAGACCCCAAAGACCGCGGCCGCCAAGAAGGCCCTCGTCTCGCTCTCGGAAGTTTCTGCGTTTAAGACACTCGCCACACGCAAGCGCAACGCCGCGCTCATCGCACTCTCCGACCCGCGCGAAGGAGCAACGAAGAGCTTCCGCAACATCGGCAACGTTACCTGCGACGCGGTGCGCGACCTCAATCCTGTCGCTGTCTTGAAACACAAGTACCTCATCATTGAAAACCCAGAAGCGGCAGTAGCTATCCTTACGCACCGCACGGGCAAGTCTGCCAAGAAAGCAGAAAAATAATCAACACGACGCATATGGCACTCTTTGGAACAAAAAAAGAAGAAAAGGACACGAAGAAAGTTGCGGCCGCTTCGCCTGTCGCTTCTGTCGGCACGAGCACCTCAATGCGCTCGCTCGCGCACGTGCTTTCGCGCCCTCGCATCACCGAAAAGGCGACAGACGCCGCGGCCCGCAATGTATACGTGTTTGACGTGTCCCCCGAGAGCAACAAGCGCATGATCGCGCAGGCCGTCACCGCACTCTACAAGGTAACTCCTCGCAAGGTTACCATCGTTACCATTCGCCCGAAGCTGGTACGCAACATGCGCTCCGGCCGCACCGGGGTCAAGCAGGGCGGCAAGAAAGCCTATGTATATCTCAAAGAGGGTGATACCATCACGCTCGCATAAATAATTCGCTTATGAAATTTCTCAAACCAACAACTCCAGGACAGCGCGGCATGAGCCGTCTTGAATACCGCGCGCTTCTCTCCGGAGACCGCCCGGAGAAGTCGCTTGTCTCCGGCGGCAAACGCGCAATGGGGCGCAACGCGCACGGCCGCATCACCACCCGCCACAAGGGCGGTGGCCACAAACGCCGTTTCCGCGATGTTGACTTCACCTTCAACAAGAAAAACATCCCTGCGCGCATCGCGAGCATTGAGTATGACCCAAACCGCTCCGCGTTTGTCGGTCTTGCGATCTACCGCGACGGCGAAAAGCGCTACGTGGTACTGCCGCAGAAAATGCAGGTCGGCGACGAGTTCGTCGTTTCGGAGACGGCTCCGATAAAGACGGGCAATCGCTTGCCGCTTGGGAACATGCCGGTCGGCACCTTTGTATACAACATTGAACTCAAGCCAAACGGCGGTGGCAAACTCGTCCGCTCCGCTGGCAGTTTCGCCGAGGTCATCGCGCAAGACGCGGGATACACGCACCTCAAAATGCCTTCCACAGAAGTGCGCCGTGTCATCAGTACGGCATGGGCCTCCGTCGGCGAGGCGTCAAACCCAGAGCACCGTCTCGTGGTCGTCGGCAAGGCGGGTCGCACTCGTTGGCGCGGTATCCGCCCGACCGTGCGCGGCACGGCCATGAACCCGGTAGACCACCCGCACGGCGGTGGTGAAGGTCGCCAGGGCCGCGGACACCGCAGGGCGCGCAGTATGTGGGGTAAGCCGACAGGCAAAGGACAAAAGAGTCGCCGCCCGAAGAAATACTCCAACGTGTTTATCGTTTCTCGCCGCAAGGTTGGAAAACGCAAGTAAATACGCTATAGTGGCAACTCCTTATGACCCGATCACTCAAAAAAGAACCCTACGTAGACGTGAAGCTCGCGAAGAAAGTCGCGACGCGCAAAAGCTCTGCCGGCAGTATCAAGACGTGGGCGCGCGCATCCCAGATTCCGCCGGAGTTTGTGGGCTACACCTTTCTCGTGCACACAGGCAAAAATTTTGATGAGGTATTTGTGACGGAAGACATGGTAGGGCACCGCCTGGGCGAATTCGCTCCGACCACCAAGTTTGTACGCCACGGAGGCAAGATGCAGAAGGAGGCCGACGCCGCCGCCAAGGCCGCTGAAATATCAGCCGCCAAGGCCGCCAAGGCAAGCGCCGATTCTGCCAAGAAATAACGTATGAAAGCATTTCTCAAAAACAACAGACAGGCCCCGCGCAAAGTGCGCCTCGTGGCCGACGCGATTCGTGGCAAGAGCGTCGTGCAGGCGCGCCGCACGCTCACGTTCCTCCCCAAGAAGGCGTCTCCTGTCATGAAGAAGCTTTTGGAATCTGCAGTGGCCAACGCGAAACAGCGCGGCTACTCCGCCGATGATCTCGTGGTCAAGACTGTCCAAGTAGACAAGGGTCTCGCCATGCGCCGCGCGCGCATTTTTGGTCGCGGCCGCGGTGGCAGCTTTCACCGCACCAACAGCCACGTATCCATTGAACTCTCTCCTGTCTCCGGCGCGCGCGCGGTCTCCTCGGAAGCTCCGGCGGCCAAAAAGCCTCGTGTTGCCAAGGTCGCGGCGACTGCAAAGACGGCCGACAAGCCTGCCGCAAAGAAGCCTCGCGCACCGCGCGCCCAAAAGGCAGAATAAACATATATGACACACGTTGTTCATCCATACGCACATCGCCTCGGCATCATTCGTGATTGGAAGTCGCGCTGGTTTTCCGCCACACCGGCTGAATATCGTACCAACGTTACCGTAGACATGAAGATTCGCCGCTTCCTTACCAAGCGTCTGCGCGGCTCGTACGTTACGGCGGTTGAGATTGAGCGCTCCCCCAAGGCCGTTCGCGTCATTCTCAAAACATCTCGCCCAGGTTTCATCATCGGTCGTGGCGGGGAAGGGAGCCAGAAGCTCACCAAGGAAATTGAAAAGATCGTGCGCGGCGTGCGCGGTGCGGCTGTAAAGCCGATCAAGCTTGATATTGAAGAGGTGCGCTCGCCCGAGAGTCAGGCCGCCGTTGTTGCATACATGATCGCCGAAGGTCTTGAGAAGCGTCAGGCATTCCGCCGCGTGCTCAAGCAGACGGTAGAGAAGGTCATGGCCAACCGCGACGTGCAGGGCGTGCGCATCGCCGTCTCTGGTCGCCTTGGTGGCGCGGAAATGTCGCGCCAAGAGGAGATCAAGCGCGGCCGCGTGCCACTGCAGACCCTTCGCGCCGACATTGATTTTGCTCGCGAGATCGCGTACCTCCCCTACGGCACCATCGGGGTCAAGGTGTGGATTTACCGCGGAGATATTTTTGATCAAGACAAGAAAGACGCCGCAAAGCGCAATGAAAAATAGCCTATGTTGTCCCCGAAGAAAACGAAATACCGCAAATGGCAGACCGGACGCAAGCACATGCGCCGCCGTCTTGCGCCGGACACGCGTGGTATCACGCTTTCGTTTGGGTCGTTCGGCCTGAAGGCAGTCACCCAGGCGCGCATCACCTCCAACCAGATTGAATCAGCTCGCCGTGCGCTGACGCGCGCGATGGGCAAGAACGCAAAAGTATGGATCCGCATTTTCCCAGACCGTCCGTACACACAGAAGGCGGCAGAAGTGGGCATGGGTTCCGGTAAGGGCGACGTACAGCACTATGTTGCAGAGGTGCGCCCCGGCCGCATTGTGTTTGAGGTAGACGGCGCCACGTCTGAGGCAGAGGCGCGCGAGGCGCTTCGCAAGGCGGGTACCAAGCTTCCTATCAAGGTGCGAGTCGTCGCACGACACTAAGCATATGGCAGACATCAAAAAGACATCCATTGAAGATATTCGCGCCGCAGTGCGCGACAAACAGGAGGCGCTACGCGCATTCCGTTTTGGCGGTAGCGGCGGCCGCACGCGCAACGTGCGCGAAGGCCGCATGCTTCGCAGAGACATCGCTCGCCACCTCACGGAAATCCGCGCGCGCGACGTCATTGCGCCGAAGCGCAAGAAAGCGTAAGATGCCGCAACCTATTCGTATGGAACAATCAACAACACAAGGCAAAGTATTGCAGGGCGTCGTCGTCAAGGCGGCCATGCAAGAGACGGCCACGGTGGCAATTGAGCGCTACGTCAAGCACCCGAAATACAAGAAGTACCAGCGCGTCTCCAAGAAGTTCCTCGTGCACAACCCCGGCAACGCCGCCAAGGTGGGCGATGTGGTAACCATCCGCGAGACCAAACCCATTTCCAAGCGCAAGCACTTCACGATCGTATAACCGCCTATGATACAAGACCGTTCACTCGTAAAGATTGCTGACAACTCCGGCGGTAAGGTCGGGCGCATTTTCAAAATCCCTGGCGGTTCGCGCAAGCGTTACGCTCGCATTGGTGATGAAGTCATTCTCTCCATCCAGACAGCAGAACCGCGCAAGCCGGTAAAGAAGAAAGATGTCGTGCGCGCAGTGGTAGTACGCACCAAAGACGCTCTGCGACGCGCCGACGGTTCGTACATCCGCTTTGATGAAAACGCGGTCGTGCTCATTGTGGGTTCTGGCAAAGACCCGAAGGAGCCCAAGGCAAACCGCGTGTTTGGTCCTGTTCCTCGCGAGGTCGTTGAGCGCGGATATCAGAAAATCGGCTCGCTCGCGCCGGAAGTATTGTAATCACAAGCCTATGCGTATCAAAAAAGGAGACAAGGTCATCGTCATTGCAGGGAAGAACAAGGGTACCACCGGTACTGTTGCTCGCGCATTGCCGAAGAAAGACATGGTCGTGATTGACGGCGTCAACGTGGTAAAAAAGCACCGCCGCCCCAACGCAAAATCGCCGCACGGCCAGATCGTTGACCGCGCCATGCCGATTCACGTGTCCAATGTCATGATCGCCGACCCCAAGAGTAGCAAGCCGACGCGCATTCGCATGGAGACTGGCAAAGACGGCGCGCGTAGCCGCGTAGCCGTAAAGAGTGGGGAAACACTCGCATAAATGTATGACTACCAAGAAACACAACACATTTGAGGCGCTTAAGGAGCAGTTTGGCTACACGAGCGTGATGCAAGCTCCGAAGCTTACAAAAATCATCGTGTCCTCCGGTGTCGGTTCTATCAAAGACAAAAAGCGCCAGGAGTTTATCGCTGGCCGCCTCGCCAAGATTACCGGACAGGTGGCGGCACCGCGCGCCACGCGCAAGTCCATTGCGACGTTCAAGACGCGCGTGGGCGACCTCGCTGGCTACCAGGTAACGCTCCGCGGTGCCAACAAAGACGCGTTTCTCAACAAGCTCATCCATATCGTTTTGCCTCGCGTCAAAGACTTCCGCGGCCTCAAAGCCTCTTCTGTTGACGACATGGGCAACTTCACTATCGGCATCAAGGAGCACACGGTATTCCCTGAGACCGCAGACGAAGACTCAAAGGACGTCTTCGGCGTAGGCATCACCCTCGTTACCACTGCCAAGACCAAGCCTGAGGCGGAAAGCTTTTTGCGCCATATCGGCGTGCCACTGCAGGCATAAATGCCACAGAAGCGTCCGCCACAGGCGGACGTTTTTGATACCATACATACCATGCGCCGAGACAAAAAATTCTGGAACACGGAATACACCAAGGCCGAGCATCTGCGCCTCTCCAAAGAGCCTTCGGAAGACCTGCAGAAATTTTCCCGATGGCTGGAGCGTCGCACAGGAAGGACGTTCCTCAACCAAAACGCGCACGCGCTTGATCTGGGGTGCGGCAACGGCCGCAATCTCATTTACCTCGCGCAGACATTTGATATGCGCGGAGAAGGGTATGACATCTCTGAAACGGCCATCGCCGAGGCAGTTTCCGACGCCGAAGGCCTGCCGCTCTCGTTTGCGGCCCGTTCTATCAGCGAGCCCATTCCGCTTCCCGACGCTTCCGTCTCTCTTGCATTAGACATGATGGCGTCGCATGTATTGCGCGAAAGAGAGCGCGCCGCATTTCTCGCAGAGATCGTGCGCGTGCTCCGCCCTGGCGGGTGGCTCTTTTTTAAATCGTTTCTTTTGGATGAAGACCTTAACGCCAAGCGGCTTCTGCGCGATCATCCGGCGGGGGAGAAAGACGCCTACATCCACCCGGAATTCGGCTGGTACGAACATGTGTGGATGGAAGGGAGCCTGCGCGCGTTCTTTGAGCCGCACTTTACGATTCATAAAATAGAAAAATCACACCAACACATGCGCCGCGGCCGTGCCCACAAACGCCGCTCCATCACGGCGTACATGGAGAAAACTGACACCAATGGTTAAAACACTGGCTCACGCACACATATATCGCACAAAGGAGTGTGTAACTTGTTCACTGGGGTCTGGCACGATACTCTGACACCAGAAGCTCTTACTTGGAGGTTTCAATGGAAGACGAGATTTGCGACCCACGTTTCTTGGATGACGAGTCACCGGTCACGAGGTCTTTTACTGAAAAGGATATCATCTCGACTTGGGGTCAAGGTGGGTTGGATTGCGATCGCGAACCTTTCTCCCAAGAAGAAATCAGGTTGGCTGAGCTTATTGGCTTGGCCGAAATTTGAAATAAAGGCAGCCCCAGTGGCTGCCTTTGCTTTATCTTGCACAGGGTACTGTCGTACTATATCGTCGCTAGATCAGTGAGCCATCCTCGCAGTTGTTTCAATATATTACCGAATGGGAGATTGCCAGAGGATACTTGCACAGGGAGTGATGTCTTGATAGCCACTTTAGTACGCACAGAAAAAGCGGTCCGCGCGAGGCGCGGACCGCTCCCAATACAAAAAAGAACGAGGTTACGCATGCGCTCCGGAGAGGAGCGCGCAGTCGTGGAGACGCCATTTGCTCTTACGGGCGCGATGGGCATCGCGCTCGTCGCGGTGAGCGGCGCACGCGGCACCACGCACCCACCCGCAACGGCATTCACCGCGCGGACACGGCAAACTCTGCATGGGTGGCAGTTGGCCAGAGAAATACTGCTGGCGACGGTGCCAGCAGAAGGTGGCGATAGTGTCCATCATTATTTTAACCCTCCCTTTCTTAAGTAAACCTCGCCCATTATAGTCCATACTTGACAGTATGTCAATGGCAGCGCGCTGGCCTGTGCATAACCATTTCCGGCACCCGTACAGTGCATTGACTTTACCGCGCCACTAGCATATATTTGTCAGGCCTCTAAAGGGGGCCTTTGTTTTGGACTGATCTGCCTCCGGCAGATATCGCAAGAGAGGGGCCACGGAGAGGGAATGTCATAACCAGAGCCGCGAGGCGCAGGTGCCGACTTCCCACAACTCCTTACGGGCATGGTTTGATAAACTCGCCCAAGCTCAACGGGCAACATTTATGGCAAAAACATCAATGATCGTAAAGGCGCAAAGGACGCCTAAATTCTCAAGCCGCACAGTGCGACGCTGTACTGCATGCGGTCGTCCACGCGGTTTCATGCGCGACTTCAACCTCTGCCGCATCTGCTTCCGCGAGCAGGCACTTGAAGGCAATATTCCTGGTGTAAAGAAATCCTCTTGGTAATACGCATATGACCGACCCCGTCGCAGACTTCATCATTCGTCTCAAAAATGCGAGCGCAATCCGTAAGGATAGCGTCTCGGCCCCATACTCGGTCTTCAAGCACGCAATCGCTGAGAAGCTCAAAGAGGCGGGCTTTTTGCAGGCAGTAGAGAAGCGCGGCAAAAAGGTGCGCAAGACGCTGGACGTCTCGCTCAAGTACAAGACAGACGGCACGCCGGCAATCGCAGGCGTGCGCCGCATTTCCAAGCCCGGCCGCCGCTTGTACCGTTCGGTGCGCGAAATCCACTCGGTGAAATATGGCCACGGCTCGCTTATCCTCTCCACTCCCAAGGGCGTGTTGACGGACAAAGAGGCGCGTAAGGAAAAGGTCGGCGGCGAGGCGCTGTTTGAAATCTGGTAACTTTCGTCGCTCACTACAGAATACTTTTATGTCACGTATAGGCAAAAATCCAATCACCATTCCCGCAGGCACCACGGTGTCTGTCGCGGAACACGAGGTCATCGTCAAGGGCAAGGGCGGCGAGCTTCGCCGCGCGCTCCACCCGCACGTCTCGGTCTCCGTTGACGGCAACGCGGTTTCTGTCGCTCCGGCCGCAAAGAACCGCCTCGCGCGCGCCCTGTGGGGCACATACGCCGCGCACGTTCGCAACATGATTCGCGGCGTCAATGAGCCATTTGTAAAGAAGCTTGAAATCCAAGGCATTGGCTATCGCGCAGAAATCGCGGGCAAATCTCTCAAGCTCCAAATCGGATTCTCGCACCCGGTGCTCGTAGACATTCCAGCTGATCTCGCGGTGTCCGTAGACAAGAACGTCATTTCTGTTTCAGGCGCCGACAAAGACCGCGTAGGACAGTTTGCCGCGTCGGTGCGTTCCCTCAAAAAGCCGGAGCCGTACAAGGGTAAGGGTATCCGATATGAAGGCGAAGTCGTACGCCAGAAGGCCGGTAAGCGCGCGGTTGGTTCCGCATAATATTTCGTATGGCTGCAATCACTAGCAAAACAATTCGCAGAGAGCGCCGACACCGCCGAGTGCGCGCCCGCGTGGTAGGCACGCAGGAGCGCCCGCGCCTTTCCGTGTACAAATCCAACACGCGTCTCATCGCGCAGATCATTGACGACGCCAGCGGCGTGACGCTTGCCGCCGTCTCTTCTTCATCCGAAAAGGGCAAGACACCACGCGAGCGTGCAGAATCGGCCGCCGCGACGCTCGCCAAGCAGGCATCTGCAAAAGGCGTTAAGGCGGTTGTTTTTGACCGAGGCGGGTTTCAGTATGTCGGTACTATCAAGGTATTTGCCGATGCGGCCCGCGCGGCAGGACTAGAGTTTTAATGTATTTATGACTACCACAGACACAAACAAAGAAATGGATGTTGTTGTAGCGCCGGAGGCGTTTGTCGCGGAGACAACAGACACGCGCACACCGCGTGGTCGCGGCCAGTCCGGTCGTGGCCGTGGCGGCCGCCCGGGCGGGGATCGTCCAGGCCGCCCAGGCGCAGATCGCCGCAGTGAATTCGCGCAGAAGATTATCGGCATCCGCCGCGTAGCGCGCGTGATGGCGGGCGGCCGCCGCTTCAACTTCAGCGTGTGCATCGTACTCGGCGACAAAAAGGGCCGCGTAGGCGTGGGGCTCGGCAAGGCGGGCGACACCGCGCTTGCGATTGAAAAGGCGATGCGCGCTGCCAAGCGCAACATGTTCACCATCCCGCTGACGCAAAACCGTTCCATCCCGCACGAAGTGCACGCCAAGTACTGCGCTTCGGTGGTACAGATTCGTCCTTCACGCGGTCGCGGACTCGTCGCCGGTTCTTCTGTGCGCATCGTGCTTGAGCTCGCGGGCGTCTCCGACGTGACCGCCAAGCTCCTTTCCCGCAGTCGCAATCCGATCAACAATGCTCG
This sequence comes from Minisyncoccia bacterium, assembly GCA_965659025.1. Taxonomy (GTDB): domain Bacteria; phylum Patescibacteriota; class Minisyncoccia; order Phycocordibacterales; family UBA2100; genus CBFHTW01. Next base: position 88 of record CBFHTW010000008.1, on the reverse strand, counting down.
CGCCGCGGTTACCGCGCTTCGCCCGCTCTCAATGAAACAATAATCGCGTATGGTATCACTCAATTCACTCGTCAGAACATCAGCGCGC
>CBFHTW010000007.1:0-24587 GCA_965659025.1 Minisyncoccia bacterium | reverse complement strand
GTTTCTTGCGGTTCTCTCAGAGGCGTATACGGTAGACGAGCTCGGTGGCGAGGAGCGCACGGTGTTGAAACTCCCATACACGCTCGCACCTGTGAAGGCCGCTGTCTTTCCGCTTCTGCGCAACAAACCGGAGCTCGTGGAAAAGGCTCGCATGGTGTACGACCTGTTGCGCAACACCACGCGGGTGGAATGGGACGACAACGGCAACATTGGCAAGCGGTATCGCAGGCAAGATGAAATCGGTACGCCCGCGTGTATCACCATTGATTTTCAGACACTTGAAGACAACACGGTAACACTGCGCGATCGCGACAGTGGGGAACAGGAGCGCGTAGCTATTGACGATATTCTTCTGCGGCTTTTGTAACGCACAGGCATTGGCTATACCGCCGAAGTGCGGTATGGTGGCGACAGCATGCCCTTCCACAAAAGGGTGCGCTCCTTGGCAACTGAAAAGGAGATGTACGTGAGTACATATGGAAATAGAGAAGCGAAGCGGAAGGTGATTGCCTTCCCGCAACCGACCAACGGGCGCAAACTCATTGTGCCGGATACAAGTGTTCTGCTTCATGATCCGGATTCATTATTTCGGTTCAAAGAGCATGACGTCTTCATCTGTCGGCAAGTGCTTGCGCAACTTGACCGGCATAAAAAGGGTCAAACCGATGTCGGGCGCAATGCGCGCCAAGTCGCGCGTACACTTGACGCTCTGTTTCGCGGCGACAGAAAACTCATGCGCGACGGAGCGTCTCTCGTCTCCGTATCGCAAGGCTCCGCGACCGGAAAGCTGTTCTACCAGCTCGGGCAGCTGACCTACCCTGTTCCGAAGGATGCGTTGGATGATGAGGCCGACCGCCGCATCATTAGTGTTACTTGCGCACTTCGCCGTGAACATCCTGCGTACGAGGATGTCATTCTTGTCACGAAGGATATCAACATGCGTTTCGCGGCGCTTGGTGTCGCGAACGTGCCGAACGGGGGCATCAGCGTTGATGACTACCTCAACGACCGGGCTCTTGTGAAGGATGATGATGTCCTTCCGGCAGGCTACTATGACCTCCCGGAAAATTTCTGGAAAGAACACGAACAAGTGCAAGTGCACAAGCGTGGTACCCATGATGTGCTTCACATCAAAGGTCCGTTCGCGCGTGAGCTGAGCATCAACGACTGTGTGTTCCTTCCGGACGATGACGACGTGTGCTACAAGGTGCGCGGCATCAACGACGGCATTGTTGTTTTGGAAACGATTACGAACCATATGGCAGTAAAGAATGCCGTGTGGGGCGTTACTGCCCGCAATCGTGAACAGAACATTGCTCTGGATCATCTGACCGATCCGGATATTGATCTCGTCATCCTCTTGGGTGACGCAGGCACGGGTAAGACCTTCAATGCTCTTGCCGGCGGGTTTGAGTACCTGGATCGTCTGAACCTGGATGGGGTGCAGTTGCGGCACGTCGTCAACAAGCACTCGCGCGATCACGGACGCAATCACCATGGCAGTGATGCCTCTGGTGACGCGCGTAATGATGAGGCGACCTTCGGGCGTATTATCGTTACGCGCCCGATGATCCCTGTCGGCGGTGAAGAGCTTGGATTTCTTCCCGGTGATATTCGGGACAAGTTCGGGCCATGGACGTTTGCGATTGATGACGCGAAGGAAGCACTGATTCGCAATGCAGTCACACATCGCCATGTTACGAAAACGGCGGTGAACTACGGTGAACGCATCAAGATTCAGCCGATCGGCTTGATCGCCGGTCGGACGCTCGCCGACTGCTTCATCATCGTTGATGAAGCGCAAAATCTCACGCCACATCAAGCAAAGATGCTCATTACGCGCGTCGGCGAAGGGAGCAAGATTGTCGTCTGCGGCAACTTGACGCAGATTGACACGCCGTTTCTGGATGAGAAATCCTCCGGGCTCGCGTACCTAGTCATGCACATGAGAGGTCAGCCACACGTGGCGCATGTCATTCTCAAGGAATGTGTGCGGTCGCGATTGGCGGCACTCGCCGTTGAATTGCTCTGACACAACAACCTGCCCACCGGGTGCGTTCGCGCTCCCGGTGGTTTCTTTTTAACCGCGTCGCCTCCGGGGTAGCCCTGTGCTAGGATGCGTGTATGCAGGATAAGCACATCGCCATATCCATAACCACATGGACGATCGCAAAAGCGCTTTTGATAGGGCTTGCCGCGTGGCTCGTGTTTTATCTGAAAGATATCGTGTTGGCGGTTTTGACCGCAATCGTCATTGCCTCCGCCATAGAGCCAGCAGTGCATGCAATGGAACGCCGACGTATTCCGCGCGTTCTCGCGGTGATTCTGTTGTACCTCAGTTTTTTTACGTTCTTCGGAGGTGTCTTTTACTTCTTCCTCCCATCGGTACTCTCCGACATTGTTGGCATGATTGCGCAACTACCGGCGTACCTGGAGGCGTTCAGCCGCACCGGGGCGTTTGATGAATTTGCACGCATATTAGGCATGCAAACAATGCCTGCCCTTTCTCCGGACACATTTCTTGCGCCTCTGCGAGAATCTTTGATCGGCGCGTCATCGGGGGCGCTTTCTGTGATGGCGCATCTCTTCGGCGGCATCACCTCGTTTTTCATTGTCATCATTTTTTCTTTTTACTTTGCAATGATGGAAACGGGAGTTGATGATTTTCTGCGGGTCATCTTCCCGCCGGCGAGCCAAGACTACGCTGTCGGTTTGTGGCGTCGCGCACAGCACAAGATTGGTTTGTGGATGCAGGGGCAGTTGCTTCTCGCACTCATTATGGGAGTGCTCGTGTATCTTGAACTTTCAATATTGCAGATTCCGCATGCCCTGGTGCTCGCGCTCATGGCCGCTGTGTTTGAAATTATCCCTGTGTTTGGTCCTATTTTGGCGGCTGTGCCCGCAGTTGGTATTGCCTTTGCCGCAGGCGGGATCACCCTCGGTATGCTCACGATCGCGCTCTACGTCATCAACCAACAATTTGAGAACCACCTCATTTACCCGCTTGTAGTAACGAAGGTTGTGGGTGTGCCGCCGTTGTTAGTCATTCTCGCGCTTATCATCGGCGCGCACCTTGCCGGCTTCTGGGGTGTTATTCTTTCCGTGCCAGCCGCGGCGACAGTGCAGGAGCTTGTACGCGATCTGCAGCGCAAGCGTGCCGCGCACGCATAAGTGGGCTATCATCAATGTATGCAGAAGAGGCCCTTTTTTGTATCAACCGCGATCCCGTATGTAAACGCCACGCCACACATCGGGCATGCGGTGGAATTTGTGCAAAGCGACATTATCGCGCGATACCATCGCTTGCGCGGCGAAACGGTGTTCTTTCTCTCCGGTACCGACGACAACGCCCTCAAAAATGTTCTCAAGGCTGAAGAAGCAGGGGAGGATGTTGCGACTTTTGTAGAACGTCATGCCGCTAACTTCAAACACCTCCTTTCTCTACTTTCAGTGTCCAACGATGATTTCATTCAGACGGCATCCGATCCGCGCCATGCATCGGGGGTACAAAAACTGTGGCGGTGTTTTAAGCCGGAAGATATTGTGAAGAAAACATACACAGGCATGTACTGTGTGGGTTGTGAAGAATTTAAAACAGAGAAGGATTTAGTGGATGGCCACTGTCCAGAGCATCCCAATGCGCCTCTGGAGACCATCGCCGAAGAGAACTATTTTTTCAGACTCGGCAACTATGCGCACACGCTTGAGGAGCTCATCGCATCGGACACGCTTCGTATCACGCCTGAGACGCGCAAGAATGAGGTACTCTCGTTTATACGCGGCGGTCTTGAAGACTTGTCCATCTCACGCTCCGTTGCGCGCGCTCGCGGCTGGGGCGTGCGCGTGCCCGGCGACGAAACCCAGGTGATGTACGTGTGGGTTGATGCGCTGTCCAACTACATCACCGCGCTCGGATATGCGGACGAAAGTGAGACATACAAGACCTTTTGGGAGGAGGGCAGTGTGCGCACACACGTCATTGGTAAGGGAATCAGCCGATTCCATGCCATCTACTGGCCAGCGTTTTTGCTCTCCGCTGGCGTGCCATTGCCGACGGATATCTTTGTCCATGGGTATCTGACGGTACAGGGGCAGAAAATGTCAAAATCTCTCGGCAACGTAGTGGACCCGGTGTCGGTTGTGCAGGCGCATGGCACCGATGCGTTTAGATATTTTGTCGCCCGCCATGTGCACCCTTTTGAAGATGGTGATTATTCCGACGCGTATTTCCGCGAGTGCTATAACGCCAATCTTGCCAATGGCTTGGGCAATTTGGCCGCACGCATTCTCACGCTCTCTCAAACATACCTCGCAGGACCAGTCGTCATGTCAGGAGAAAAAGAGATTCCGCAAGAATACGCCGTGGCGCTGGATAGCTTTGAGATTAACCGCGCGGCTGATTATGTGTGGCAACGCATCGCCAAACTTGATGCGCGTATTACCCAAGAGAAACCATTTGCCGTGGTCAAGGAAGACCCAGAACGCGGCAAAGCTCTTATTACGGAACTTGTCTTGGAACTCGCGTCAATTACACATCTTTTACAACCGTTTTTGCCGCAAACAGCAGAGAAACTCACACAAGCTATCGCGGCGAACGCGAAACCGCAGGTGCTTTTCCCCCGCATAGACGCATAGAGAAGATGCAATGATTCAATTTCTTGATACCCACTCGCACCTGCAATTTTCAGCATACGATGACGATCGTGAGGCCGTCATTGCCCGCATGCGCGCTGGAGGGGTTGGTACCATTGTTGTCGGTACCGGATATGAGATGTCGGAGGCGGCCGTGCGGCTTGCGGAGGGTACTGAAGATATGTGGGCGACAATCGGTGTTCACCCCAACGATGCAAAAGAGGGATTTGATGCCGCTACCTACGAGAAACTTTTGAGCGAGAGGGTTGTGGGTGTGGGGGAGTGCGGGCTTGATTATTTTCGTTCCGACAAAGTGGCGGATGGGCCGCGGCAAAAAGATCTTTTTGAGGCGCACATTGCTTTTGCTATTCGTTACCATCTTCCGCTCATGCTCCATGTGCGGTCGTCGGCGGGCGAGCAGGATGCGCATCTGGACATACTTGCCATGCTGGAGAGCTATGTTCGCACAAGCGCGCTTTCTGGCACGGCGCATTTTTTTACCGGATCCGTAGATATTGCTCGCCGATATTGGGAACTTGGTTTTGCCACGTCGTTTCCTGGGGTTATTACGTTTGCCAGTGAATACGATGAAGTGGTGCGTTCTGCCCCACGGGAACTTATTCTCTCTGAGACAGACGCCCCGTATGCCACTCCGGCGCCCTATCGGGGGACGCGCAATGAACCGGTGTTTGTACAACAGGTGGCGCGCCGTATTGCACAACTGCGCTCTGAGGCGCCGGAGGTTACGGCGGCCTATCTTTTGGCCAATGCGTCCAGGATATTCGCGCTCGTATATGATATTGCGCCAGAGTCTCGGCCGTGCTAGAGTGCGCGCTACATGGCAAAAGAAAAGGCTTTAGAACAGGAAACAAACGCTTCCACAGAAGCTTCTGTCACGCGTGTATACGAGGCTGGATATCACATTGTCCCGACCGCCAAGGAAGATGCGGTAGAAGCGGTCGTCGCTTCTGTTCGTTCTGTTATTGAAAAATCAGGCGGTTCTTTTATCGCGGAAGGCGCGCCACAGCTCGTCAAACTCGCATATTCTATTGACGTGCGCGAACGCGAGCGTTTTGTCGCATACGACCGCGCCTTTTTTGGCTGGATTAAATTTGAAGCTCCGGCTACTGCGGCGCAGGCTGTGGAAGAGGCGCTTCGCACCAATACTTCCATCATGCGCTCTATTGTGTTTAAGACCGTGCGCGAAGACACTCGCGTCCAGCTTAAGGCCATAGGCTTGCGCGAGGTAAAGCGCGGCGACACCATCAAGGCCGCTCCGAAGCAGGCTCAGCAGGAAGGGGAAGCAACGCCTGTCTCCGACGAAGCCATTGAAAAAGCTATTGATGAAATTGTGGAGGCATAGCGTATACTAATAATATGAACCTCAACAAAGCATTCATATTTGGCAACCTCACGCGTGACCCGGAGCTACGCTCGCTCCCTTCTGGCATGCAGGTCGCGTCGTTTGGTGTCGCGACGAACCGCGTATTCCGCGACCGTGACGGCAAAAAACAGGAGCAAGCAGATTTCCACAACATTGTCGTGTTTGGCCGTCAGGCAGAAACCGTTGCCCAGTACCTGAAGAAGGGGAGCTCCGCGTTTATTGAGGGCCGTATTCAGACGCGCAGTTGGGAGCAGAATGGTGAGAAAAAATACCGCACGGAGATCGTTGCCGAGCGCGTGCAGTTTGGTCCGCGCGGTGGCGGTGCATCAGGCGGCGGGCAATACCAGTCTGGCAACTCCGAAGCGTCAGGGGCACCAGAAGATTCTTCTGGCGGCTCAGGCATTGAATACCCGCGCGATGATATTAACCCGGATGACATCCCATTTTAATGTATGACAAATATTCTTACTCAACACGACATTCAGAAGGTTGATTACAAGGACATTGAATTGCTCAAGCAATTCATCAATCCGCACGGGCGCATTCAGGGTCGCCGCCGCACGAGCCTCACGGCCAAACAGCAGCGCACAGTAGAAGAGGCGATCAAGCGCGCACGTTTTATGGCTCTTTTGCCGTACGTGCAGAGGTAGATCCTGCTCACAAATGCCTCGGGACAAGCCCCAGGGGCACTTTACCTACACCCGCTCTACGTATTCACCAGTTTGCGTGTTGACACGGATGACGTCGCCAGACTCAATAAACATCGGTACGGTGATGGTCGCTCCTGTCTCTAGTACCACAACCTTATCGCCTCCCTGCGCGGTGTTGCCGCGCACGTTTGGCGGTGCTTCTTTTACTTTGAGATCCATTTTGATAGGGATGTGCACCTGTATGGGTTTTTCGTCAAACCAGCGAATCTCCACCTCGGTGTTTCCGGTGAGGTATTTTCCGCTCTCTCCAATCATCTCCTCGGAAAGAGTGAAGCGCTTGGAAGGATTGTCTAGTTCATGGAAAAACCACTCGCCATTTCGGTTGTAAATAAATTTCGCCGGGTGTGATTCTATCTCGGCTTCCTCCACCTTGTCGGAAACATGGAACGTCATTTCAATGGTGGATCCGGTCTTGAGGTTGCGCAATTTCGTTTGGTTGACTGGCTTGCGCTGTTGTTTACGAAACACCCAGGCTGAGACCACTTCAAATGGTTCTCCGTTTACCAAAACGATTTTCTTCGGGAGTACTTCATTATAGGCGAGCATATGTTGGCGTATTTTACGCAAAAACGGCCCCTTGTCCACCCTAAGTGAAGGCCGGCTCATTTGGTACAATCAAGACATGACAATCCAGGAAATCGCTCGGGCGCTTGTATCCCCAGGAAAGGGGATTCTTGCCGCTGATGAAAGTCCGGAGACAATCGGCGCGCGTTTTGCCGCTGTGGGCATTGAGAATACACCGGAGAATCGGCGTGCGTATCGTCATGCCCTCTGCACGACCCCAGGATTACGCGAATATATTTCCGGTGTGATTATGCACGAGGAGACATTTCAGGACACGGCTAAAGCAGGGGTGACGTTTCCGGAGCTGCTCACACGCGCTGGTGTGCTTTCTGGTATTAAGGTGGACAAGGGCACAGCACCGCTTGCCGTAGGTTCTTCTGAAAGACACACACTTGGTCTTGATGATCTCTCCGCGCGTCTTGCAATGTGTGCGGAGCACGGGGCTTCGTTTGCCAAGTGGCGCGCAGTGTTTCTGATAGGCGAGGGGACCCCCTCCTCGGCATGTATTCAAAAGAACGCGGGGGACTTGGCGATGTACGCAAGTATGTGTCAGCGCGCGGGGCTTGTGCCGATTGTTGAGCCGGAAGTGCTCATGGAAGGAGGCCACACCATGGCGCGTTGTGCGGAGGCGACAACAGAAGTACTCAAAGCAGTATTTGGTGCGCTTGCAAAAGAGCGTGTCGCATTCGGCGGCATGCTTCTGAAGCCAAATATGATTGTGCCCGGAAAAGATTCCGGGGAAAGTGTTTCCTCTGAGGCGATTGCGCACGCAACGGTTCGCGTACTTATGAATACCGTGCCTGCAGAAGTCCCAGGCATCGTGTTTCTCTCAGGCGGGCAAAGCGAACTTGAAGCAACCAATAACCTTAATGAAATGTACTTGCTGGGCGAAACCGTGCCATGGAGGCTTTCTTTTTCATTCGGTCGCGCTCTGCAGGATACTGCCATGCGCACATGGGGCGGCGCGGATGCGGCGAAAGACGACGCACAGCGGGTATTTTTACACCGTGCGGAAATGAATTCACTCGCTTCGCTGGGTGAATATGAACTGGAACTTGAAGCGGGGGAGTAAAGGTTCCTCGGGGCAAGCCCCGAGGTATTGTCAGAGTTCGCTTCGCTCACGCACTCGCGTAGCAAGCTACGCGGTATTGAACCTTTTTTGCGTCTTCGCTCGGACGAAATGTGAGCAAGCTCCCACTTCGCTCCTCGCTAGCCGCAATAAAAGAATCCTAGTCGTAATAAAATCGGGTAAGGTCGGCGAGTAACACTCAGAAACCTCGCCCACTTTGTTTGGGCGCGCTGCCGTGGTGATATTCAACATCATGTGGATATTGATTTGTTTCTGGATGTTACTCGCCGACCGAGATAAAATAGCGACTCCAAAAAGTACTACTTGAACATGGGTTCCCCCCTGCACTACTCTTCGTCGCCTCCGGCGGTTGTTTTTGCGGGTGCGCCGCCTTCGTTGAGTCTGATGCGGATCTCTTTGAGTAACTGATTGAGCACTGGCTTGTGTTCGCGCAAGAATGTGCGCGCGGCGTCATATCCGCGCCCGAGTTTGTGTTCTCCATATTGGTATGAACCGCCAGAGGATTTTTGCACCACACCGTATCTCTCTCCAAGGGCGAGTGATTCTCCTTCGCGAGAAATGCCCTCTCCATAAAGCATGTCAAATTCTGTTTGACGGAACGGAGCGGCAACTTTATTTTTTACAATCTTCACTCGGTGGCGGCCACCCATCACTTCATCGCCCTTTTTGATCTGCGCGATGCGACGAATGTCTATACGCACGCTCGTGTAAAATTTGAGCGCTTTGCCGCCCGGAGTTGTTTCAGGATTGCCAAACATCATACCAATCTGCATACGAATCTGGTTGATGAATATGACGACTGTTTTGGTTTTGGCGGTAATTGCGGTGAGTTTGCGCAAGGCCTGGCTCATGAGTCGCGCTTGCTTGCCCACATGCTGTGCACCCATGTCTCCTTCAATTTCATCTTTGGGAGTGAGGGCGGCGACAGAGTCTACAACGATAACGTCTATCTTGCCGCTACGCACGAGTGATTCCACAATCTCCAGTGCTTGTTCGCCGGTGTCAGGCTGAGAAACAAGGAGGGAAGAGATGTCCACTCCGATCTTCTTGGCATACTCGGGATCAAGCGCGTGTTCTGCGTCTATAAAAGCGCACACACCGCCTTTTTTCTGTGCTTCCGCGACCACGTGCAAAGAGAGAGTCGTCTTACCCGAGCTTTCGGGTCCGAATATTTCAATAATGCGTCCGCGGGGAAGCCCGCCTATGCCGAGTGCCCAATCCACGCCGATAGACCCTGTGGGGATCGCATTGACGTCAACCTTCGGCGTTGCGCCGAGCATCATAATGGATTCGTCGCCGAACTTTGTTTTAATTTCGGCGAGCGCGCGCTCTATGCCTTTATCATGATCTTTTGGTATGGCCGCAGTTTTGGCGGCTGATTTCTTTAGTGCCATGGCGATTAGTGTACCACGGGTGTGGGTGTAGTTTCTATGCTCGTGGTGGCTTCACCAGAGACGGTTTGTTCAGGTGATGTTTCTGGCGCTTGGGTGGGTGGAGTATTGGTGGCTTCCATGATAGCGGATGGAGTGGTGGTCGCGGCGAGCGGCTCATACACAATCGTGAGGCGTTTTTTGGTCGTCCGATGGGAGGCATCAGAGGCCTCAATGTCTACTACGTTGTATCCGGGGGCAAGAAGAACAGGTTCTTTAAACACACCAGATTCTGTTACGGGAATTGTTGCGCCATTGAGGGTGAGCACCGTGATGCGCTCTGCTTTACCCTGGATGACCACATACGGATCGTGTACAAAGACCTCTTTTGTTTCTATAGAGATACTTGGGCCGATAAACGCACCACGCAACTCAAAGAGAGCATACCCAAGCAGTGCGACGAAGAATACGCCGAGTACCATGACTCCGATTGTGTTGTGGCGATAGGGGAGCATACCGTGTCCCTATACCTTGTCATCAAACATCGTGTCATCGCCGGAATCATCTACTTCCCGCGCGAGTTCATCCGCATTGCCGGCACCGATGACTTCTCGCGGCTTTGCGCCGTCTTGTGGGCCGATTACGCCGCGGTCTTCCAAAATATCCATAAGTCGTGCCGCACGGGCGTATCCAATGCGCAATTTACGTTGTAGGTATGACGTAGAACCCTTCCCAGCCTGAAGCACTGCTTGCTTCGCCTCCTCGTAAAGCTCGTCATCGTCACCCTCATCTCCGCCGATAGCGCTTGAGAATATACTGTCGCTCACCTTGGTGTCGGAGAAGTCAATCGCCGCGCCCTCGCTCTCGCCGTTTTCACGAGCAATAAATTTGACCACGCTCTTGAGCTCGCTTTCAGATATATACGGGGCTTGTACGCGTCGCGGCTTGTTCATTTCTCCTGAAAGGAAGAGCATGTCGCCCGCACCGAGGAGTTTTTCTGCACCGCCCATGTCTAAAATAGTGCGGGAATCTATCTGGGAGGCCACTTGTAGCGCCACGCGCGCTGGCACGTTCGCCTTGATGAGCCCGGTAATGACCTTCACGCTTGGCCTTTGTGTGGAGAGAATAAGGTGAATACCCACCGCGCGGCTCATTTGCGCGAGGCGCACGATGCCCGTCTCAAGCTCCCTTGGATAGGTAGTCATAATGTCTGCCAATTCATCAATAACCACGACGATGTACGGCATTGGCTCAGGCAGAGAAACGCCCTCTTCCGGCTCTTTAGCAAGAGCTTTATTCAGGACATTTTCGTGATAGGAGGATATGTCGCGCACGCGCTCGGCCTCAAGGACGTTGTAGCGTCTTTCCATTTCCTTTGCGAGCCATTTGAGTGAGATGATTGCCTTCTTTGCATCGGTGATGACCGGAGTGAGGAGGTGGGGGATGGAATTGTATGCGGTGAGTTCAACGCGCTTTGGATCAATCATCACAAAACGCAGACGGTCCGGCCCGCAGCGATACAGGAGCGAGATGATGAAGTCGTGAATGGTAACAGACTTACCGGCACCCGTAGCGCCGGCCACGAGCATGTGCGGCATCCGCGCGAGATCGGCGAAGTGCGGCGTGCCCGTGATTGAGCGGCCAAGCGCCACCAGAAGCGGCTTGTCGGATTCGGTAAAGGCCGGGTCAGAGAGTAGGGGAGCAAGTCCGAGTGTGGTGCGAGATATGTTTGGCACCTCAATACCCACGAGGGATTTCCCAGGGATGGGCGCTTCTATGCGCACCGGGCTTGCCGCGAGTGCGAGCTCAAGATTGCTCTGCAGGGCCACGATGCGGGATATGCGCACATCCTCTGCGGGCTTCATGGCATAACGGGTGACGGTAGGGCCGATGGAAACCTCATCCATTTCTACCTGGATGCCGAAGTTTTGGAGCGTGCGCTTGATGACGTTCATGTTTGCTTTCACATCGCCGACTTCAGGTTTGCCCTTATTTTTGCCAAGGAGGGAAATGGGAGGGGGAACATAGGTGCGCCCAAACGATCCCAATACAGGCATTTCATCACTTGCTTGTATATTGCCGGGTGCGGCGTGGGCCGATGGCTCGTGCTCCACAGCTGTGTGCTCGCCGCTCTCTTCTCCTTGTTCATGTTCCTGTTCATCAGGCACTTCAGAAGAGTCATCCAGAGGCTCCTCTGTGGAGAGACCGCTGACCACCACATCCTCTTCTTTAGATGCCGCCTCTTTTCGGAGCCGCGCTCTTTCGCGCGCTCGGGCTATGAGATCTCCGAAGTGTACATTGAATGCGATGACAAGCCCGACGATCATAAACGAACTCAAGAAAAGGATGGTAGCGGGGACGTCAACGGCGGCCACAAACACGCGCGCAACAGCGCTTCCAATGACGCCGCCGCGTTCCGCAGAAGCAATCCCGATGAGCCCAAGACCGGAGAGAAGGAATATAACCACGCTCGCAATGTTGAGTGCGCCGAATGTGTTATCCATCGGTCGAAAGAGCATACCAGCTGTGAGTATCAAAGAGATGGGCAACAGTGCATACCCGATGCCCACCAAATAGGTAAGCCCTTTGTATAGAAACTCCCCAGCCGCGCCGCCGATGTGCAATGCGGCAAGTACAAGAAAAAGAGACACGGCGAGCAGTAGTACTGCCCACACACTGCGCAGAGTCCCACTGCTGATGCGCGGTGCTTGGGGCGTGTCGTCTTTTTGTGAGGTACGGCGAGATGATGCTGAATGTTTTTTTCCGTTGTTCTTGGCCATGTTTTGACATCATAGCACATGCATGAAGATGTGTTTTAGAGTGTTTGCAGTGTGTCATTGCACCCGGGCGCGCAGGGGGTATAATCCCCACATTGTCGCAAATGTCTTTTTATAAATGACACATATAAGACACCAAAAAGACGAAACCGTATGGATTCTCTAAAAGACACAAGGGGTGTTCAGGAGGTGTCAAAACTCCTTGATAATCAACAACTAAAGACAAACCCATTTGGACAAAACGTCTCTGGGGAACAGGCATACCGACGTGCGGAGAGGATAGCCACCGCACTCCACCTTTTGACCAACCACATACCAGATGAGGAGCCAGCGCGCTCTCACGCACGCGCCCTCGCGCGTGAACTACTCTCCATCATTCTTTCATTGAGGGACGGATTTCGTGCCTCTGGTGGCGTAAAAATCCGCTCTGCACACGCCTGTATACGAGAGCTTATATCGCTCATCAGGATACTCGCGATATCAGGCTTTATATCGTTCCAAAATGCGGACATTATGAACGAGGCGCTGGATGAACTCGGGCACTTTTTGGCCGCGGCACAACGCACCATGCTCGCAGAGAACGTATCTCTTTCCACAGACGACTTTGCGGTCAGGACAGAAAAGCGATCGTACACCTACCACCACAAAAAGACACAGGGAGATGTCTCTATAAAAGACATAAAAGACACATCAGAGACACAAAAGACAGATGATAAAAGACAAATACAAGACCCACAGTTTTCCTCAAGGGCAGAGGTAATACACGGTGTGCTTAAGGCAGGGCATGCGCTTGGTATAAAAGACATTTCTGCGTACTTTCCTGAAGTGAGCGAAAAGACGGTCCTGCGTGTCTTAAATGACATGATTCTCTCTGGGACCATCAAATCGGCAGGGGAAAAACGGTGGAGAAAGTACTCTATCAGGTAGGTACTAATCTGATGAGAGGCGGCCCAACAGCCACCCTTCATCTAATTGACTTAGAACCCCTGCGGAGCTACCATACACAGTACTAGTGTCTACATGTAATTGCGCCCGTCTGTACGGGTACCTTTGCTGTATTTTGGGCATTAGTTATCCACAAACACAAACACACCACATTCCTGTCGCCGTGAGTGACGTTGGTATATAATGACGGCGATACGGAATACGTGCGTGTTCCGTGTTTGCGCGGGTACGTAACCTGCGTAGGGTCTTTGACACAACACATAGTGGCGAAAGAAAACGGAGGCGTGTCCGTCATACAAAACACGCGCAACTTCAGACACTCAGAAACAATCCAGATACATCCGCACGACAGCACTGCCGACCCAACATGACTGCTAACCCCTTCACTACGCAACGTGCGTTGCGAAGCGGGGCTAGCACATTAACAGGTTGCATCCTATTACACGGGGTGTGACGATTTAGAGAGGTAACTCTCATTACAAGTTCATCTGCCGCTTTGAGGCAGATACACACAGTGTGAGTATCCCGGTCGAAAGGGTACGCACACGGGTCCGTGAGAACGCCGAAAGGTTTCATCTCATGGGCTGCAAAGGTCAACATAAAAATTATGCAGAAAACATTAACAATGAAAACAGGAATTGCGCTCGTAGCATTCGGCGCGGTTCTCGCAGTCTCGTTTGCGTTTGCTGCTTCGGCACACGCGCAAACAATGTCCTGCAACTTCACCCGCAGCCTCACGGTTGGTTCAACGGGTGCTGAGGTAATGGACGTGCAGAAGTTCCTCAACGCCAACGGCGCTCAGTTATCTGCAACAGGTGCTGGTTCTCCGGGCAACGAAACTTCGTACTTCGGTGCGAAGACGAAGGCCGCGGTTGCCAAGTACCAAGCAGCCAATGGCATCGCGCCAGCGGTTGGTTACTGGGGTCCCCTTACCCGCGCATCGGCAAACGCCAAGTGTGGTTCTCCGACTCCGGGCCCTGGTCCGGTCGTCTCTGGTGCAGTGAACGTTGGTGCGGCTACACAGCCGGCTAACTCGCTTGCTCCGCAGGGTGCCTCACGCGTTCCGTTCACCACCTTCACTCTCACCAACGGCAGCAACGCCGCAGTGACGATCAACGGTGTGACGGTTCAGCGCGTCGGCCTCGGTCAGGACGCAGTCTTCTCGGGCATCGTGCTCGTTGATTCAAACAACGTGCAGGTTGGTACGAGCAAGACGCTCAACTCTAACCACCAGGCAACGGTCGGGTGACACGTTCACCTTGGGTGCCGGTGAGATGAGAACGTTCACGGTCGCTGGTAACATGGCCGCAAGCCTCGCAGCGTACGCTGGTCAGGTCGTCGGCATCTCTGTCGTCGGCGTGAACACCACAGCAACGGTCTCTGGTTCGCTCCCGATCACGGGTGCGCAGCAGACGATCAACGCAACGCTCGCTATCGGTTCTGTCTCCACGTCCACTTCAGCGTTTGATCCAGGTACCAACCAGCAGCGCAACATCGGCGACGTCGGTGTCCGCTTCTCTGGCATCAAGTTCAGCGCTGGTTCTACCGAGGACATCAAGCTCTACTCTATCCGCTGGCGCCAGGTTGGTTCTGCTTCCGCTTCTGACATCGCAAACGTGATGACAAATGTGGACGGCACAGACTACCCGACGACAGTTGATTCAACGGGCAAGTACTACACCACGGTATTCCCTGGTGGCATCTTGATCGCGAAGGGCAACTCAATTGACGTGTACATCAAGGGCGACCTTGTGGGCTCCAACTCTGCGAGCCGCACGGTTGACTTTGACTTGGACAAGGTCACTGACGTGTACTTTGTTGGTCAGCTCTACGGCTACGGCATTGCGCCTTCGGGCACATTCACGCCGTGGTACAACGGGTACATCGTAACCATCAACGCCGGTACAGTAACGACGATCAGCAAGGCCAACGAAGTTGGTGCTCAGAACATTGCGGTCAACGTTCAGAACCAGGTGCTCGGTGGCTACGCAACGAACTTCGCGGGTGAGCCGGTATCGGTTCAGTCGCAGGTCTTCACAATCGCAACCACTTCAACCACAGGCCTTCTCACGAGCGTATCAATCGTGAATGAGAACGGTGTGATTGTTGCTGGTCCGGTTGACGCTACCTGGTCTTCGGGCAACATGATCGTGACCTTCACGGACACGGTAACGTACCCGACAGGCCGCCACGTGTTCACACTCAAGGGCAAGGTTCCGTCTGGCGCAAGCAACGGCGCACAGATCACGGTGTCCACACACCCGTCATCCAACTGGACCAACGTAACTGGTCAGGTGACAGGCAACTCCGTCTCGCTCTCTGGTGCAAGCACGGTAACGATGAATGCAATGACGGTGAAGGCAGGTTCACTCAACGTGACCCTCTCGTCTACTCCGGCTTCGCAAAACATCACTGCCGGTGTTTCAGGCTTCACGTTTGCAAACGTGCTGCTTGACGCTTCACAGTCTGGCGAAGACGTACGTCTCGCTTCCACTCCTGTGATGTTCACAGGCAACGCCAACAACCTCACCGGTTGTCAGATCTACGATGGTGCGACGGTCCTCAACACGGGCTCACGCGTCATCAACTCGGTCTCTGGCGCAGTGAAGAACACGTTCTCGTTTGACAACACAATTACGGTAACGAAGGGTGCAATCAAGACGCTTGCGATCAAGTGTGATCTCTCAAGCGCCGCGACAACATCTTCAACGTACCGCTTCTCAACAGACACCACGACTGGTGACTACTCTGTCACAGGTGTCGGTTCTGGTCAGACGATTACTCCGTCGGTCACAAGTGCAAACGGCGGACTCATGACAGTCCAAACCGCTTCGCTCGCAGTTTCTGTTGACAGCTCATCACCGTCATACTCGGTTAACTCCGGTGGTACGACAGGTGTTACGAACTCTGTCATCAAGTTCCGCGCGTCTAACGACACAGTTACCCTCACCAAGATCGGGCTCTCGCTCGCTTCTGGTGCTGCGGGTGATGTAACGATTGTCCACCTCCTCAACGCTTCCGGTAGCGAAATCGGTACCGCAACGTTTGGTGCAGGTCAGACCGTCGCGACATCATCTGTGAACCTCACACTTCCTGCTGATACGGATGTGCGCGTCACCACCAAGGCTGACCTCGCAGACGTAGGCACAGGCAAGGCAGGTACACAGGGTAACGAAATCCGTATCCTTCCGCTCAATGCTGAGGGCACCTCAAGCTCTGGCACTGTTACGGCGAACGGCACAGGTGCTGTAGCAGGCACACGTCTCTACAACACGTACCCGACGTTCACCTACAGCACGGCTGGTGCGACGCTCTACAACGGCGCCAACGATCTGCTCACACTTAATGTGGCAGCAGACCCAATGGGCGATGTAGCGCTCTACAAGCTTAAGTTCGCAGCTGCGACAACGACTGTTACAGTCACGTCGCCGACCTTCAATGGTCCGAACGGCAGCGTTGGTACGGTTTCCGCTCCTGACGCGAACAACATCATCACGGTTACGTTTGACAGTGGTTCAAACACTGCTGACGCAGTCGTTGGTGCTGGCACGTCAAAGACGTACACCCTCGCCGGAACTGTCGCTGGCCTCACGGGCAGCAACAGCGGTACGGTTTCCGTCTCGCTCAAGGCAGACACTGCCTCAACGACGTTCGCCAAGGCGGCGAGCGCCTCGGGCAACAACATCTGGTCTCCGATGTCTACATCGACGTCAGTTGACACAGGTAACGACGAGTGGATCAACTCCTACGGTACAAAGGGTTGTTTCGCTTCGGTTGGCTTGGGCACAGACTGCACCGCGCGCGTGATTGCGAAATAACCTTTCGCTTCTCACGAACGCAGGTTCGGTTGAAACCAATAACCCCCCTCGCAAGAGGGGGGTTTTGGTATTTGAAGGTGATAAGGAGTGCGTGGTATCATGCCCGATATGCAACACGAAACCACACAAAAGACAGTTGCCGCTTGGGCAATTGCAATCCTTATCGCTGGCTTGGCCGGATGGTACGGGTATGTTCGTTACCACACGGCTCCCGTCAACACCACCATCACAACACCGTCATACAACATTGACACCACCGCGACATCAACGGTACATGGTATGGCGAGCACGACCCCAGTGGAGATTACATACAAGGTGATCCAAAAAACAGACTGGAGTGCCGCCGTGGCTCCCGACTACAAGACAACCATTGCATACTCATCCTCTACGGTGGAGAGCCTGCGCACCCAGCTTGAAGTTTCGTTTGAGGCACTTCAGGGGCAATTTGCGACAGATCCGAAGAACTTCCGCTCGTGGGTCACCTTGGGTGCGCTCCACAAAATGGGGGGGAACTATTCATTTGCCGCTTCGGTGTGGGAGTATCTCACCAAGGTTGCTCCCGCGAGTCCAACGCCGTTTTATAATCTCGGCGATCTCTATCAGAATTCATTGCACGACTATACAAAGGCCGAATCCGCATATCTGCAGGCGATGAAGCTATTGCCGACGGACACCAACACGTACCGCTCGCTCTTTGTGATGTACGAGAACCAATACAAAACAAACACCAACGCGGCGGAGGAAATATTGAAAAAGGGGATTGCCGCCAACCCAAAGGCATATGATTTGCAGGTAATGCTTGCTCGGTACTACAAGGAGCATGGGCGCACCGCTGAAGCGGCGAGCATGTTTGAAGCGGCGGCCAAGAACGCCGAGACTGCTGGACAAAAAGATATTGCCGCGCAGATTCGCGCTGAAGCCACGCAGTAGTGTGTATTTGAGTTGGAAACAAACGTCTCTCTTTTTTGTTCGCACAGGCATTGCGGCGGCTTTCGTGTTTGTCGCATTCGCGCCTTGGTGTGTATCGGCGCAGGATGTGGTGTTCTCACCGCATCCGCCGAGTCTGGTACTTTTCTGGGGAAACGAGGACGGTAGCGACCCAGCACAGGTGCGTATAGAGAATGGCGGCATTTACACTGTCGCACTCGGAAAAGACGCGCCAATATTTTTCTCACTTACAGATGGCGTTGATTATACCGATCTCAATATAAGTGGTACGCTCTCCCGCATCATACCGCCCACAGAACCAGACGGACAGGAAACAACCCAGTTTGTCGCATTTGTACCACCACAAGAAAGTGGAGGAGCAGGAGTATTTGCATGGCCAGAAGAGGGTACCTATGAGCTTAGAGTATTTATTATGCCGGCCCTTATGGAATCGCGTGGCCCTAGTGTATTTGCATGGCTGGTAGGAGACGTGGCGCATGCGGATGTAATGCCACCGCCACCATCACCACCACCGCGTATTCGTTTTACTATCCATGCCGCGCCGCGGTGTGTGCAGGATTGTTTTTCCAATGTGTTGTTTTTGCCTGGGATAGAATCAAGCCGTCTGTATCGTCCGGGCGACAGTGGTGGAGAAGATAAACTCTGGGAGCCAAATGTGAACGACGACGTCCGCGATTTGTTCCTCACTCCGGAGGGGGAGAGCATTCGCACCGATGTGTACGCAAAGGAAGGGGATGTGCTTGATGAAATGCCGGTAACCGGCGCAAACGTGTACAAATCATTTTTGGATCGGATGGAAGCACTGAAATCCTCCGGCGCTATCAATGATTGGGAGGCGGCGGCGTATGATTGGCGGCTCACGTTGGATGATATTTTGCAGTATGGGCAAAACATTGACGAAAAAATTTATTATGCGGGAGATCAGCGCGCGACGAGCACGCCGTATATTGTGCAAGAATTGCGGCGTCTCGCGGCTACCTCAAAGAGCGGCAAGGTAACGATTGTCGCACATTCCAACGGCGGGCTTGTGGCCAAACGGCTTACGGAGATTCTTGGCGCTGAAGCGAGCGAACTTATAGACAGAATGATTTTCGTGGCGGTGCCGCAGGCGGGCACGCCCATGGCCATACCGGCGGCACTGCATGGCTATGAGCAATCGCATGGGCCGTTTGGGATTGTGACGAGCGAGGCGACAGCGCGCGCGTTTGCGAGCACTTCGCCGATGGCATACCAGCTTCTGCCCTCGGCGCAGTACTTTACCTATGTAGACGACCCCGTTGTTTCTTTTGATGCCTCGTTGCCGGAGTGGCAGGCGCATTATGGTGAGACAGTGCACTCTGCGGAGAGACTGCGGCAGTTTATTACCGACGCGTATGGCAAGACAACCGGCGACGATACGCGCACGCCGATACAGCTCAATGGCGATCTTTTGGCTCGTGCGGAAGTCCTGCATCAAACGCTGGACACATGGGTGCCGCCACAGGGGGTGGAGCTTATACAAATTGCCGGATGGGGCGTGCCGAAGACGGTGAGCGGTATCACGTATGAGGCACACGGTGATGGTGTGCAGGCCACGCCACGCTTCACGATAGATGGCGATGGTACGGTGGTGGTGCCAAGTGCGTTGTGGACTAGCACCACCACGGGGGTGAAAAATTATTGGGTGGATTTGGCAGCTTACAATTCACTTTTGAATCGCATAGAACGCCTGAATTTAAAGAAGGTCGATCATTCCAGCATACTTGAGGTTGGAGAGGTTTCTTCATTCATCGTAAACACATTAGAGACAACTAATAATAATTATTCATATTTACAAACAAGTCCTCCAGTTAGTACAGAGGCACGATTGCGTTTCGCTCTCCACTCACCACTCACTTTGGATCTATACGATGAGCATGGTAATCACACAGGAGTAGCAACAAGTACCGGTATGGTGGAAGAAAACATCCCCGGCACATACTTTGTGCAGTTTGGAGATATTACATACATCTTTGCCGATACGGGTACTCCACAGCATATCGTGATGAGCGGGTACGACACGGGCACGTTTACCTTTGAGATAGGGGAGATGCTTGGGAATAACGAAGTGAGCAATATTGTGTTTAGAGATGTTCCCACGACGCCGCAGACCAAGGTGCGCTTTGATATTTCCGATGGTCTCGCCTCGGCGTCTGACTTGTCTCTTGATGAAGATGGCGACGGAACATTTGAGACCTCATATGCATCCTCCACTGGCGAGCGCATTGTGCCGCAGATTGTTGTGTCTTCAGCGCCGGCCGGTGGCAATGGCATGCCTGTGCCAAATGACGTCTCTATCCCGATACCAGAAGTAGCAACGACAACGCCGGCCACTACCACACCTGTGGTACAAGAGACGGTTGTATCTGTGGAAGAGCCAGCAAAAGAGATAAAGCCACCCGTGCCGCCAAAGCCGAAGTTGGCACCGCCGCGCATTGTGCAAAAAGCGCCCAGTGTGACACACGCAAGTGGTACACTTGTTGCAAGCGCGGCTTCGGCAGAGGTACCAAAACTTGGTTTCTCAGCTTGGTTGCGTGAATTTATCTTCAAGATATTCAGGTTGTCTAGATAATGAATATGTTTTCAAGGAAGTATCTTTTTTGGGTAAACCTGTGTGGCGTGGGAATCTTTGTGGCCGCACTTTTTTCACAAAGGATATTTCTGTGTGCACCGGGATATACAAAATGTTCAGTGTTTTTTGATTCCGTTGCTACTATTTTTGTTCCAATCATTCCACTCTTTCTTTTTTCTCTCGTTGCATTTTGGATGCGAGACATTGTGTATCAGACGTGGTTTCGGTTTGCGCGAGTGTGGGTGCCGGTTTCCATGTTGGCCATCTTTATGGCACCGGAATACGCCAGTGATTGGATGTATCCGATAGAGAAGGGAACAGTGGCACTCTTTATGTGCGCCCTCTTTGTGATTATTTCCCTCATCATCATCGTACGTGCGTGGTGGCGGGGGAGGGCGGTATAATGCTGGTCATGGACAGAAGCACACAAGACCAAGGGTCATTTTTCAGTTTTCTTGCAGGATTCGTTGCGATCCTTGCCATTAGTGTCGGGGTGACGGTGTTCATCAACGGCTACACGCAGGCGCGCGCTGAACAGGCCGCCGCGGCGGCATGGGCTACTCTTGGAGCAGAATAAAAAAATGGCGCCGTCTGCGTATGCAGACGGCGCCTAAGTGCTAGTCGGTCAGATTGGCAACGTGACACCCTCGTATCGTGCCCAGTTGCGAATCACCGATACCTCACCCGAGGTGAGGCAGAGAAATTTTTGCGCGCCGTCCAACAGGACGGTCAGTAGTGAGGCATAGGCGATCAAGCCCATTTCCGCCTCAACCCGCTCAACGAGCCGCCGCTCGTTTGGCTCCAACTCTCTATCGCCAGCCATATATGTACCTCCTTTGTGTACTAATCGCAATTATAGCACTTTCTATACAAAAGTCAAATTGACGAGCGGGGGCCGCTACAGTACGATGCGCAGTACAAGGCCAGAGAAGGTGAGCGTGAATAGGTGTGAGCGGTAAGGTTACAGGTGATAGTTGAAAAACACTAACACCAAAAACCTACTCCCTAACACCTACTTCTGTCAGACTTGCCGAGGTCGAACACTCTCTCGTCCAAACGGACGGACAGCCTTGGTTACAAGTTCGCATATTCGTTTGTCACTATGGCAAAAACGAAAGAACAAAAGCAGGTGATTGTTGAAACGCTCGGCACTGGCTTGAAGGCTGCGCCTTCGGCGGTGTTTGTGGGCTTCAAAGGAATCACCGTTGCCGATGAAACAACGATGCGTCGTGATCTGCGCGCGGAAGGGGTCACCTACACCGTTGCGAAGAAAACACTCATCCGTCGCGCGCTTGATTCGCTCGGGTTTCCGGCGAAAGAAGCGACGCTTGAGGGCGAGGTCGCGGTGGCGTATGGAAAGGAGGGCGTAGACCTCACCGCGCCCGCACGCCTCGTTCACGCGTTTGGCACCAAATGGCAGGGCAAACTTGCCATCTTGGGCGGACTCTTTGAGGGTAAGCTCATGGGTGCAGAAGAGATGCGTGAAATTGCCACGATTCCGGCAATGCCGGTATTGCGCGGCATGTTCGCGCAAATCATCAACAGTCCACGGCAGCGTTTTGCTGTGGTGTTGAGTAAGGTGGCGGAGAAGAAACAGTAAGTGCATTTGCATTTACTACAGACTACACACTATTAACTACAAACTATTCTTATGACTCAGGAACAAATCATTGAAGCGGTTGAGAAGATGACTGTTTTGGAGCTCAATACGCTGGTAAAGGCGATTGAGGAGAAGTGGGGTGTCTCTGCAGCGGCTGTGGCCGTTGCTGGCCCTGCTGCCGGTGGCGCTGGTGCCGAGGAGAAGAGCGAGTTCACCGTTGAGCTTACCTCCGCAGGTGAGCAGAAGGTGGCCGTGATCAAGGTGGTCAAGGACGTCTTGGCTCTCGGGCTCAAGGAGGCGAAGGACCTCATTGACGGCGCTCCAAGCATGCTCAAGGAGGGCGTGAAGAAAGAGCAGGCCGAGGAGTGGAAGAAGAAGATTGAAGAGGCTGGAGGTAAGGTAACCTTGAAGTAATTCAAGGTTTGCATTATTTCGCGCAAAAACCCGGCCTCGTGCCGGGTTTTTGCGCTATGGCATGCGGGTGCTATTATCGGCGCATGACAGCTGATGACTTCCTGACGAGGTTTTTACAGCGCGGGTCTTTGGCGCGGATACTGCGGGTTTTTGCGCTCAATGCCGAAGTCTCTTTTACAGCTCGGGAGGCAGGAAAGCGCGCGAGCGTTACGCAAAAACTCGCGCTTAAAGAAATCGGCGCATTGCATCGGCTAGGGCTCATCAAGAGAGGAAAGGGGAATAAGGCTTCAGGCACACTCTGGCTCTGGGATGCCTCACATCCGCACGCACGAGCTGTTGCTTCGTTTGTGCGCGAGGTCTCACCCACGCAATACGCCAACATTCTTAAGACGCTGCGTACTTCCGGCAGGCTTTCGGCCGTCGTGCTCTCTGGAGTGTTTTTTGACGATCCCTCGCGTCCAGCAGACATCCTTGTGGCAGGCGATGGAATAAACACAAAGAGTTTGGAACGAGCAATCACCGCGTTAGAACATGTCGTCGGGCGCGAAATCCGGTACGCGGCGTTTTCCACTGCTGAATTGCGCTACCGTGCCACCATCCAAGACAGGCTCATACGCGATACGGTAGACTACCCACACGTTGTACTTTTGGACAGGAGCAGTGTCTTTATCGTCCCAAAGGTCTGAATACGGCCCTGTTGGGGCATATTCCTATCCACATGCACCGTCTAGGCTTCCCGCAGAGCTGGCCTACCCGATGCTATGATTAGTACACAATCGGTCGAAAACGGTTATTGTCGCGCGCGCAGGACGGAAATACCTACTCCATCATTGCGCGGGAGGCAGAACATTAGCAATTTATTATCCTAAGCAAATTTCGCTTCAGAACATTATGTTCGTTACAGAATCGACGGGTGCAGTGCAGGGCTCGTTTTATGATGTGTGGAATGTCGTCGCGATGTTCGTTCCGAACATCCTCGTGGCAGCCATCATCTTTGTTATCGGTTGGATCATTGGCGCGATCCTCTCCACGGTCATCCAACAGGTGGTCAAGGTGCTTCGCGTAGACGAGGGTCTTCGTGGTGCCGGTGTGGACAAGGTCGCACAGGACGCTGGTTTCCGGCTCAACTCGGGGTTGTTCCTCGGTGAGCTTGTGAAGTGGTTTGTCATCTTGGTGTTCCTCGTCGCCTCGCTCCAGGTGCTCGGGCTCACACAGGTCAACATGTTCCTTCAGGCAGTCGTACTTACGTACGTGCCAAAGGTTATCGTTGCAGTGCTCATGCTTATCTTGGGTGCTCTCGTGGCGCACTTTGCGCAGAATGTGGTCTCCGGATCAGCTCGCGCAGCGCATGCGCCGTCGGCGAATTTCGCTGGAAAAGTTGCGAAGTGGGCAGTGTGGGTCGTTACGATCCTCGCTGTGCTCGACCAGCTCGGTGTCGCTCCTGGCTTCGTGCAGTCAGTCTTTATGGGTATTGTGGTAGCGATCTCTCTCGCATTTGGTCTTGCGTTCGGCCTTGGTGGCAAGGACGCGGCGGCGCGCCTCATTGAGCGCACCCGCTCAGAGATTGAATAGTGCGATGTGCATCGCACCAAGCATTGCCCGAAAGGGTTAGGGTTTTGTACCCGAAACCACACAGCGGCCTCCCGGCCGCTGTGTGGTTTTGCATACCGGGTAGACCAGCACATTTGATTGACAAGAATTTGGATTCGCGTATACTGCCTCCACACAGATATGTGTATCGGAAT